>NZ_CP121113.1:300000-547500 GCF_029581395.1 Roseinatronobacter sp. S2
GGTGCGGCGTCGTCTATTCCCAACAGCCCGATGCCGAAAAGAAAGCCGCCTACGCCGCCGATGTGACCTATGCCACCAATAACGAGCTGGGCTTTGACTATTTGCGCGACAACATGCGCATGCGTCTGGACGACATGAACCAGCGCGGCCATGCCTTCGCCATCGTCGACGAGGTGGACAGCATCTTGATTGATGAGGCCCGCACGCCGCTTATCATTTCCGGCCCGGCGGAAGACAAAAGTGATCTGTATGTCCAGGTCGACAAGCTGATTCCGAATCTGGCCGCCGAGCATTTCACCATCGACGAAAAAATCCGCAATGCGACCCTGACCGAGGACGGCAACGAGTTTATCGAGGAACAGTTGCGCGAAGCGGGCCTGCTGACCGAAGAACAATCCCTTTACGACCCTGAATCAACATCGCTTGTGCATCATGTCAATCAGGGCCTGCGCGCGCATAAACTGTTCCACAAGGATCAGAACTACATTGTCCGCGACGGGCAGGTTGTGCTGATCGACGAATTTACAGGGCGCATGATGGCAGGGCGCCGCCTGTCCGAAGGCCTGCATCAGGCGATCGAGGCCAAGGAAGGCGTTGCCATCCAGCCCGAAAACGTAACTTACGCTTCGGTCACGTTCCAGAATTACTTCCGCATGTATAAAAAACTGGCGGGCATGACGGGCACGGCATCCACCGAAGCATCGGAATTCCGCGAAATTTATGATCTTGGCGTGGTCGAAATCCCGACCAACCTGCCAATCTCGCGTCTGGATGAACATGATCAGGTGTATCGCACATCGCAAGAAAAGCTGGATGGTGTGCTGTCGGAAATCCGCACCGCGCATGAAAAGGGCCAGCCCATCCTTGTGGGCACCACATCTATCGAGAAATCCGAAGAATTATCCGCCCTGCTGACGAAGGCAGACATCACGCATAATGTCCTGAACGCACGCCAGCACGAACAGGAAGCGCAGATCGTGGCCGATGCAGGCCGCTTTGGCGCGGTGACCATCGCCACAAACATGGCCGGTCGCGGCACCGATATTCAGTTGGGCGGCAATGTCGACATGCAGGTGATGCAGGCGCTGGACGCGGACGCGGACGCGGATGCCGACCCCGCCGAATTGCGCGCCCGCATCGAGGCCGAAGTCGCGGAAGAAAAGGCAAAGGTCATCACGGCAGGCGGCCTGTTCGTTCTGGCCACCGAACGCCACGAAAGCCGCCGCATCGACAACCAGCTGCGCGGCCGTTCCGGGCGGCAGGGTGACCCTGGGCGTTCTGTATTCTTCCTGTCGCTGGAAGATGACCTTATGCGCATTTTCGGGTCTGAGCGGCTGGAAAAAGTGCTGTCCACCCTTGGCATGAAAGAAGGCGAGGCCATTGTTCACCCATGGGTCAACAAATCGCTGGAGAAGGCACAGGCCAAGGTCGAGGCCCGCAATTTTGACATTCGCAAGGAATTGCTGAAATATGACAACGTGATGAACGAACAGCGCCGCGTTGTATTTGAGCAGCGCCGCGACATCATGGAAGCGGATGATCTGTCCGAAATCATAGAAGATATGCGCCATCAGGTGGTCGATGACCTGATCGACACACATATGCCGCACAATTCCTATGCAGAACAATGGGATATGGACGCGCTGAATACCGCCGTGCGCGACAAATTGGGTCTGGACCTGCCTGTTGTGGAATGGGGCGAGGAAGATGGCGTCGATCAGGACGTGGTGCGTGAACGGCTTTGCGAAGCGTCTGATACGCTGATGGAACAGAAGCAGGAGCAGTTCGGGTCTGATACGCTGCGCAATCTGGAAAAGCAGATCCTGCTGGAAACCATTGACCGCAAGTGGCGCGAACATCTGATGACGCTGGATCATTTGCGGTCTGCCGTGCGCTTCCGTGGATATGCCCAGAAAGACCCGCTGAACGAATACAAGGCCGAAGGGTTCCTGCTGTTTGAAGCGATGCTGAATTCGCTGCGCGAAGATGTGTCGGCCTATCTGTCGCGCATCCGTCCGCTGTCAGAAGAAGAACAGAAGTCGATGTTGCAGCGTATGGCCCTGCAACAGCATAATGCACAGGTTGCCGCAGAAAACGCAGGCGAAGCGCCCGCACCCATTGTTGACGGGTTTGACGAAGCCGACCCCGCGACATGGGGCAACCCCGGTCGCAATGATCTATGCCCTTGCGGGTCCGGCAAGAAGTTCAAGCATTGCCACGGGCGGCTGGCCTGATCTGCCCATAAGGCACAGCCCGCGCAACGCGCCCTGTCAAAATGGCCAGTCCCGGCCCGACCAGCCCCGTCAACACGGGGCTGTTTGCATCCAACCCCCCCGTATAAGTGCCAAAGGCGGGCAATATCAGATGATCCCTGCCCACCAGAAACGCTGCATATCCGCGCCCTGCCAGTTTGAATTTGGGGTGGAAATGGCCTGAAATATCGGGGGCCCCGTGCGGGGCGGCCTGATGGCGCAGGGCAATGCCCGCAAGCGTGACGTCCGGCGCACCATGGGCCGGATCGTGATTGCCGCTGATGGACACCAGTTGCGTCATGTCCTGCAATCGCTGCCAGTGCGGCCCAGCCGTCACGTCCCCCGCCGCATCATCATCATCGAATGTATCGCCCAGCAAGATGGTTTGCGCGGCCCCGGTTGCGCCCACGTCCTGCGCCAGCCGGTGCAGGGTGTCTTGCGCATCAAACGGGGGCAGCAGGCCGCCCCCTCGCCGCGCCATGCGTGCCGATTTTCCCAGATGCAGGTCTGCCACGATCAATGCGTTTTGCGCGGGCCACCATAGCGCGCCTGTGGGGCGCGCAATGAATCGGGCGTGTGCGAATGTGACGTCATACCCGTTCATGCCAGCCCCGCATCAGCCAGCATGCGCGCGGCTTCTTCATCCAGCAGGCGTTCATGACCCAGCCCGCGAATGGGCACACGCCCTGCCTCCAGCATCAGGGGCGCGGCAAGGGGCGTCACGCGCGCGCATGTGGTATGCACAATCTGCGGGCGGTCGCGCAGCATCTGTTCAATACGGCCGAAATCCACCAGCCCATGCGCCGCCTGATCGCGGGTAATGCGCAGCAGCAGATGGTCGGGGTCGTATTTGCGCAAGGTGTCATACAGGATATCGCTGGAAAATGTGGCCTGTTTGCCGGTTTTCCGTTTGCCGGGTAAGTTGCGCTGGATCAGACCCGCAATCGTGGCCACCGCGCGGAAACTGCGCTTCATCACGGCATTTTCGGCCAGCCAGTCGGCCAGACCGTCGCGCAAACCATGCGGGTCCAGCAAGGGCGCGGGGTCTGTCACCGGGTCCAGCGACCAGACCAGAACCGCATAATCAGTGGCCACAAACCCCAAAGGGCCAAGGCCCGCCCCTTCCATCCGGCGCGTCAGCAACAGGCCCAGCGTTTGATGCGCATTGTAGCCCGCAAACCCATACAGACAAAAATACGCCCGCCCCCCGCGCGAATAGGTTTCGCAAGTCAGCGTTCCGGGTTTGGGCAGTTGCGATATATCCGCCTGAAGACGCAGCCATTGCGCCGTGATTTGCGGCAGCGCACCCCATTGCGCCGGATCGCCAATCAGGGCCAGCACACGGTCGCTAAGCAGGGTGGATGTGGACATCTTCAACCCGCCGAAAACTGCAATCTTGGGCTGTCGGGCGGGTTGCGGGGTCACTTCGACCACCATATCGCGCAGCGTGTCATAGCGCACTGTCTGCCCGCCAATCAGAAATGTGTCGCCGGGTGTCAGGCTGGCGGCAAAACCCTCGTCCACCTCGCCCAACGGCATGCCGCCGCGCCCCTTGCGGCGCACTTTCAGCGTTTCGGGCGTGGTGATGGTGCCTATGTTCATGCGAATGTCGCGCGCCACGCGCGGGTCGCGCAACTGCCACAGCCCGCCGCGCAGAACCAGCCTTTGCCACCGGTCATAGGCCCGCAACGCATAACCACCCGTGGCGCAAAATTCCACGCAGGCATCGAATGCAGCGCGCGTCACAGCCGCATAGGGACCGGCGCGCGTGATTTCATGGAACAGGGTATCTGGACAAAACGGCCCCGCACAGGCCATCAGCAGAAGATGCTGGCACAGAACATCAAGCCCGCCTGCGGGGCGCGCATCGCCGTCCAGCTTGCCTTGCGCTACGGCTTGCAGGGCGGCCACGCATTCCAGCACCTCGAACCGGTTGGTAGGCACGATCCGCGCGCGTGATGGCGTGTTATACTGGTGATTTGCCCGCCCGATACGCTGGACCAGCCGTTTGACATTCTTGGGCGCACCCACCTGCAACACCAGATCGACATCGCCCCAGTCAATGCCCAGATCCAGACTGCCGGTGCAGACCATGGCGCGCAACTGTCCGGCGGCCATGGCCGCTTCGGCACGCGCGCGCACATCGCGCGACAGGCTGGAATGGTGCAGCCCGATGGCCAGGTTGGTGTCATTCACGGCCCACAGCGCCTGATAGAACAATTCCGCCTGCGCGCGGGTGTTGATGAACACCAGTGTCATGCGCGCATTTTCAATCGCGCGCATCACATCGCGCGCGGCATAATGCCCGCCTGCGCCCGACCATGGCGGGGGTGCGGTGACCGGCAGCATGGCAATATCAGGCGCGGGGCCGGGGTCCGCGTGCAAAACCTGCGCACCACCCATGAACGCGGCCAACGCCGGCGGGTTTTCCACTGTTGCCGACAGGCCCGTGACCGTCAGCGCAGGCGCAAGGCTGCGCAAACGCGACAACCCCAGCATAAGCTGGTCGCCGCGCTTGGATTCGGCCAATGCGTGGATTTCGTCAATCACGACACGGCGCAGCGTGCCAAAAATGCGCGGCGCTTCCGGATAGGACAGCATCAGCGCCAGCGATTCCGGTGTGGTCAGCAAAATATGCGGCGGGTCAACACGCTGGCGCGCGCGGGTCGTGGCGGTGGTGTCGCCGGTGCGGTCCTCAACGCGGATATCAAGCCCCAGCCCCGCGACGGGCCGCGCCAGATTGCGCGCAATGTCATGGGTCAGCGCCTTGAGCGGCGACACATACAGCGTGTGCAACCCCGTATAGGGCTGGCGCAAATCGCATAGGCTGCGCAAAAAACCGGCCAAGGTCTTGCCCCCGCCGGTGGGCGCAATCAGCAACGTGTCGCAATCTGTGCCCGCCAGCGCAATCTGGTGGGGGTGGGGCTGCCAGCCCTGGGCGGCAAACCAGTCCTGAACAGCGGGCGGCAATGTCATTTCGGCAGCAGTTCTTGCAGGGTTTCAAGCGTGTCCGCTTGTGCTGCGGGTTTGTCATCGCGGATGCGACTGATCCGCGGAAAGCGCATGGCCACACCGGATTTGTGGCGCGGCGACCGGTTCAACCCTTCAAACGCAACCTCGACCACCTTCAGTGGTTTGACCGCGCGCACAGGGCCGAAGCGGTCGGTTGTGTTGTCGCGCACGAAGCGGTCCAGCGCCTTCAGTTCCGCGTCGGTGAACCCGAAATACGCCTTGCCGACAGGCACCAGAACATCCCCGTCCCACACCCCGAAGGTAAAATCCGAATAATAGCCCGACCGCTTGCCATGCCCGCGCTGCGCATACAGCAACACGGCGTCAATCACGAACGGATCGCGTTTCCATTTGAACCAATGCCCTTTGGCGCGGCCCGCGATATAGGGGCTGGCGCGGCGCTTAATCATCACCCCTTCGATCACCGGATCGGGCGGGTTGGCGCGCAGGGCGGCCAGATCGTCCCATGTCGTGAAATCCAGCCTTGGCGAGTGGTCAATCTGCGCGGGCAGCGCGGGGGTGGCCGCGTCCAGCACCGCACGGCGCGCATCATAGGGTCGGGCGCGCATGTCCTGCCCCTGCCAGACCAGCACATCATAGACGCGCAATCCGGCAGGGTGGCTGCGCAGCATGGCGGCGCTGACGGTCTTGCGGTTCAGGCGTTGCTGCAACTCCCCGAACGGGGCCACTGTGTCACCGCGCCGGACCAGCAATTCCCCGTCAAGCACCCCGTCAAATTCCAGCAGGGCCAGCACATCGGGAAACGCGTTTGATATATCTTCGCCGGTGCGGGAATACAGACGCCGCGTGCCACGGTCACTGACCGCCTGCACACGAATGCCGTCCCATTTCCATTCCGCCGCAAAATCGGCAGGGGACTGGGCCGCCATGGCGCCTGCATCCCATGCGGTTGACAGCATGACGGGGCGAAAGGGGGCGTAGGCCGCGGATTCAGGCTTCGCGCCACCCTGCGCCCATGCGAACAGGTCCAGATAGGGGGGCGTCAGGCCGTGCCATATCTCCTCGACCTCGGTCAGGGGCAGGTTGGCCCATTTGGCAAATGCCGTGCGCGCCAGCCGCGCCGACACCCCAACCCGCAAGCCCCCTGTCGCCAGTTTCAGGCACGCATAGCGTTGTGACGGGCCAAGATTGTCCAGCAGCGCCACAATCACATCCCCAAGGCGCGCTTTGGGTGTGTCGCGCAACTGCCCCACCACATCGGCCAATGACGGGTTCTCTTGGCCGTCCACAGGCCAGATCAGCGCTAGGGTTTCCGCCAGATCACCCACGAAATCATAGCTTAGGGCAAAAAGTTCGGCATCGACCCTGCCTGACACCAACCCGCGCAACAGGGACGGGCGCACCTGCCGCAGATCCAGATCACCGGTCAGGGCGGCCAGTGCAAGCCCGCGTTCGGGGTCGGGCTGGGTGGCGAACCAGTCGGCCAGCACCCGTTCCTTGCCCGACCGCTGCGGGGTAAAGGCCAGCTGTTCCAGCAGCCGCGCGAATGCCGCAAGACCGCCTGTCATTCTGCCTCGTCCTCATAACCTATCAGGCGCAGGGGGTGGGCCGCGCGCCCGTTCAGGCTGCACCAGCGCATGACCGCGTCTTCGCGCCCATGGGTGACCCAGACCTGCGCGGGGTCCAGTTCGGTGATGGTGCGCGTCAGGTCGGGCCAGTCCACATGGTCGGAAATGACCAGCGGCAATTCAACACCGCGCTGGCGGGCGCGGGCGCGCACCTGCATCCAGCCCGATGCAAAGCAAATGACCGGATCGGGAAAACGCTGCGCCCATGTGGCCGCAAAGGCAGATGGCGGCGCAAGCACGATCGCGCCCGCGAAATCCGGCTTGCGCCCGCGTTCAAGGGTGGCAGGCCGCAAATCCCCCAGCGCCACGCCTTGGGCCATGTGATAATCGCACAGTTTTTGCAACGCACCGTGAATATGGATCGGCCCGTCATAGCCTGCCTGCCGCAACAACATGATAATACGCTGCGCCTTGCCCAGCGCATAAGCCCCAATCAGATGCGCGCGGTCAGGTTGCGCACGCACAGATGCCAGCAGTTTGGCGATTTCACCCAACGGGTCGGGATGGCGGAACACTGGCAGGCCGAATGTCGCTTCGGTCACGAAGATATCGCAGGGCACGGGTTCAAACGGCGCGCAAGCGGGGTTTGGCACGCGGCTGTAATCGCCCGACACAACAATGCGCCCCTGCGCCCCCGTGACCGCAATTTGCGCCGATCCCAGCACATGGCCAGCAGGGTGAAAGCTGACTGTCACATCACCAATACGCACCGGCCCATCATAAGGCTGGCGGCTTTGGGTGAATTCCGCGCCATAGCGCAGCGCCATGATATCCAGTGTCTGCGCCGTGGCCATCACGGCCCCATGGCCCGCGCGGGCGTGGTCGGCATGGCCATGGGTGACAAGCGCACGCGCCACAGGGCGCACAGGGTCAATAAAGAACCCGCCCGCCGGACAAAACAGTCCTTCAGGTTTTGGAACCAGAATAGGGTCCATTCACCCCCCTGCATTTCATGACAGGGCCCGCCCCTGCACAACCGCAAAATGTGGCAGGGGCGCAGAAAATCAAGCCGTGATCACGCGTCCTGTATGACCTTGGCCGCATCACGGGCCAGCGCTTCGCGCGTCGCGCTGCGGCGATACCACAGCATCACTGCGGTGGAACTCAGCACAATGAACAGCGAATACAGCACCGGAATAAGCAGCACCGCCTGTTGCTGCGCCGCCGCGAAACTAAGCGTGATGACCAGCACCGCCAGCGGGCCGTTCTGAATGCCCGTTTCCAGACTGATGGTGCGGGCGCGGTTGGTATCCTGCCCCAACCCCCGCGCAACCCAATAGCCAAACAACATGCCAATCAGGCCAATGCCGATGGTTGCTGCATAAATCGGCGCGGGCGTGTCCAGCAGCAACTGGTAATTGCGCGGCACCCAACTGATGATCAGGAACAAGATCACCACCACCCCCATGAAAGACCCGATCAATTCCACGGTCGCGCCCACATTCGGGTTCATCCGCCGCAAGATCATGCCCAGCATGGTGGGCACCAGCAACACGGCCAGAATTTGCGCCACATTGCCCGGCGGGATAACATAATCCGCCCCCACACCCGCAAGCCCGCCGTAAAACGACAGCAGAACCGGCACCATGACCACAGCCGCAAGCGTGGACACGGTAGTCATCATAATGGACAGGGCCAGCACGCCCTTGCTGAAATAGGCAAATATATTCGATGTTGTGCCGCCCGGCATACAGGCAATCAGCAACAGCCCCACGACCAGCGCAGGCGGCAGGCCCAGCAACACCGCCAGCAGGAACCCCAGAAAGGGCATAACCGCAAACTGGCTAAGCAGACCTACCATAATGCCCTTGGGCTTGCGAAAGGCGATCAGAAAATCGCGCGGTGTCATGCTGGCCCCCATGCCCAGCATAATCACCATCATCATGATACCCAGTAGCGTGGTTTCCAGTTCTGTCAGCATGGCGTCAGACCTTTCCAGCGAATTCGGCGCGCACTTCGGCCTTCAGGTCCTTGCGCAGGATTTTCCCGATAGGGGATTTCGGCAGGTCATCGCGGATAATCACGCTTTTGGGCACCTTGTAGGCGGCGAGATATTTGCGGCAATGCGCAATCACATCCTGCTTGGTCAATTCATCCGGCTGGTCGGGGTTGCGCACGACATAGGCGCGCACCGCCTCGCCCGATTTTGCGTCTGGTGTGCCGACAACAGCGGCTTCCAGCACTGTGGGCAGTTTGGCCAGACAATCCTCGACCTCATTGGGGTAGACATTGAAGCCCGACACAAGAACCATGTCTTTCTTGCGATCCACGATGCGCAGATAGCCGTCTTCGTCCATCGTGGCCACGTCACCGGTGAACAGCCAGCCATTCTGCACCGTCTTGGCCGTATCATCAGGGCGGTTCCAGTATCCCAGCATGATTTGCGGTCCCTTGACCAGCAATTCGCCGGGTTGTCCGTCCTCTACAGGGTCGGCATTGTCATCGACCAGCGCAACGTCCGTTCCCGGAACCGGCACCCCGATAGAGCCAGCGCGCATGGGTTGTTCCAGCGGATTGAATGTCACCAGAGGCGCAGATTCGGTCAGCCCGTATCCTTCGGCCACGCGGGTGCCGGTGATCTTTTGCCAGCGTTCAGCCACGGCGCCATGCAGGGCCGTGCCGCCCGCGATGGCTGCGGTCAGGGTTTTCGGCGGATAGGCCGCGAACCATTCTTCATTCATCAGCCCGTTGAACAACGTATTGACGCCGGTAATCCATGTCACAGGGTAATTTTCCAGCGCCCGCTGGATATTCTGCACAGGGCGCGGCGAAGGCACCAGAATATTGCGCGCCCCAAGTGCAAAGAACGTCATCAGATTGGCCGTAAAGGCAAAGATATGATAGACAGGCAACGCAGTGAGCACGCAATCCTTGCCCGTCATATGATGCGACCCCATGGCGCGCACCTGTTCCAGATTGGCCAGAATATTGCCATGGCTAAGCATTGCGCCCTTGGCCACACCTGTTGTGCCGCCGGTATATTGCAACAAGGCGAGATCATTGGGTTTCAATACATCCCAATCGGTGACTTTGGGATGCGCGCGCCCCTTGCGCAGCGCATCGCGGATGCGCAGGACCGGCACACCCAGTTTGGGCACGGGCGGCAGGCTGCGTGTCCAGACTTTCTGGACGCCGCGAATTATGAATTCCGGCACGCGCGGGAAAAATTCGGGCACACCTGCCAGCACAACATGACGAATGCCGGTCTGCGGAATCACTTCGGCCAGTTTATCGGTAAACATGTCGCTGATGACCAGAACCTCGACCCCGGCATCATTGAACTGATGTGTCATCTCGGATGCGGTATAAAGCGGGTTGGTATTGACCAGAACGCAGCCCGCCTTGAACGCACCAAAGGCCGCCACCGGATAGGCCAGCCCGTTGGGCAGTTGCACCGCCACCCGCGCGCCCCGTTTCAAACCGCATTCATGGCGCAGGAAACTGGCAAATTCGTCCGACAGCTTGCCCACTTGCGCGAATGTGTGGGTGCCGCTCATGCCATTTGGCACAACACAGGTGAAGGCTTTTTTGCTGGCGAATTTCGTGCAGGCATCCTGCACCAGTTCAGCCAGATTGGCATAGGGCGACGGGGCAAGCATGGGCGATATGTCGCTGCCATATGCCGCCAGCCATGGACGGTCTGGTGCGGTGTTGTTCAAGGTATCCTCCCTCACCCGCGTTTTCGATACAGGCGTTAGGTCAACATTCCCCACTATAGCAATGCAAACAAGCCCTGACGTTCAGTCGACGCGGGGGCATTTTGAAAAAAACCTTGCGTCACTTCACCGCAAGCCCGGCTTCCGGGCACGTTCAAGGGGCTACCACATGGTCGTGCGTGCGCGTTCCGGCCATTCGCGGTCATATTCGGTACCGTCAATTTCACCGCGCGCCAGCTCGGACAGAATGTCACCCATGCTGGGAAGATCATGTGACTGATCACCATCCAGCCACAAACGCGCGCGTATTATGGCACGCGCACATTGAAAATAAATTGCAGACACCCGAAATTCGATGACCGAACGGGGCTGCTTGCCTTGCCGTTCAAAACTGGCAAGCAGGGATGCATCCGCCGTCAAATGCGCGCAACCATTCACGCGGATGACATTCTGCGCGCCTGCCACCACAAACATCAGGGATGCGCGGCCATCCGTGACGATATTGCGCAAACTGTCGATGCGGTTATTGCCGTGCCAGTCCGGCAACAGTAGCGTGCGCTCATCCTGAATACGCACCACGGCGGCATCATCGCCGCGCGGGCTTGCATCGACCCCATCCGGCCCCACGGTCGACAGGACACAAAAACGCGCGCGCGTGATCCATGCGCGATAGGCAGGCGTGATCTTGTCCGCAACTTTCAACAGGCTGGCGGGGGCGGGCTGCCCGTAATGGCGTTCCAGTTCTGCGATCGACTGCATATATTCCATATCTTACCCCTTGTTCTGCGTCTCTGCCATCAATCTGTCGGAATGCTGTTCGATCACCGCTTCCATCTGGACCAGAAATTCGCGCGGCGGCAGGCCCGCTGAAATGGGTGGCAGAAATTCCACCACCGCCAGACCGGGTTTGCGATACAGGCTGTGTTTTGGCCAGAACATGCCCACATTCGTGGCAACCGGCACGCATTCCCCGCGCATCTGGTCATACAGAACCGCCGTGCCCACCTTGTAGGGCACTTTTGCACCCGGCGCGACGCGGGTTCCCTGCGGATAGATGATCAGCTGCCCCGCTTCTTCCTGCCCTGCCGCGACACGTTTCATCATGTCCTTGATCGCAGACCCGCGCTTGCCGCGATCAACGGGCACACAACCGATACGCATGGCATACCAGCCCAGCAGCGGTGCCCATTTCAACTGTTTCTTCATCACAAAGCGCGGGCGCGGCAATGCCCCGAATATCAGGATAATGTCAAAAAACGACTGATGCTTGGCCGCGACCAGAACAGCGCCATCGGGCACAGTGCCACGAATTTCGGAACGCAGTCCCGCAATCCATGCAGCGGACCAGCGCACATAATGGCAAAAGCTGTGGCACGCCCGCAGCGCCATATCCCGCCGCACCAGCGCAAGGGGCGCGAATGCGACCGCCAGAACCAGCATTGCAACATACATCTGCGCAATGAAAATCACAGACCGGACCCATTGGACCGCATAGCGCATCAGGTAACTCCTTTCAGAACGCCAAAGGCCGTTGCCTTGGCAGAAGCCCAGGCCAGAATAGCCGTCACGACAGGCAGGGACACCGGCAGCAACCAGCCCATGCCCTGAAACCCCAACCCCGACAGGACACTGCTGCCAGTTGCGGGATCAGGCAGCAACAGCATTGCAATGGCCCCCAGCGCGGCCCCTGCGGCCGCACCCAAGGTGGCGCGCAGGGTCATGCGCCGGACAAACGCCTGCGCGATGAACCGGTCCTGCGCCCCCACCAGCCGCAGCACGCGGATCACCTGCGCATTTGACGCAAGCGACGCGCTGGACGCCAGCATGACAATCGCCGCCATCACCGACCCGATCAGCACAAGCGACAGGTTCGCCAACTGGCGCAACCGCGCAGCCCCTTCGGCCAGCGGCCTGCGCCAGCGCGTGTGATCATCATAAACCGCACCCGGCGCTTCGGCAGACAGCCGCAGGCGCAAACCCTGCCTGTCCGGCCCGCCCGGGGTTTCGGTCACATCTAACAGGCGCGGCAAGGGCAGCGCATCCAGCGGCAGATCGGGACCAAGCCACGCTTCCAGCAGGCCCGCCTGTTCCTCATCCGTCATTTCGCGGGCGTCAGCAATGCCGGGGGTGGTGCGCAACACTTCCATCACAATGGCGGTTTGTTCCACCATTTCTTCGGGCGGGGCAGATATGCGCACAGTCGCAGTCTGGGCCAATGCCGTCTGCCAGTTCTGCGCCAGCCGCGCCGCCGAAACCGACAACGCCAGCGCAAACACCGCCAGAAAGGCCATTGCACCCGCACTTAAACCGACCAGCCAGACGCCCCGCCCGCTGCGTGGCACCACAAGGCGGGACACCTGATAGCGGTTCATAAATCCGCACCGGCTGTCTGCACCTCGCCGCGCGCGATGCGCAAGACCCGCGCAGACACTTGCGTTTTCACAAAGCGGATCAGGTTCATGTCATGCGTTGCAATCAAAACCGCTGTGCCCATGCGATTCAACTCCACCATCAGGGACACCAGACGCTGGGACATGTCCCAATCCAGATTGCCCGTCGGTTCATCCGCCAGCAATACCTCGGGCGAGGCAATGATGGCGCGCGCAAGTGCCGTGCGCTGCCGTTCCCCCCCAGACAAGGTGGGCGGCAGCGCGCGGGCCTGCCCTGCCAGCCCGACCCAGCCCAGCAGGTCTGCAAGATTGTCCTGCGACACGGTGCGCCCTGTCGCACTTAAGGGAAGCGCCACATTCTGCTCGACAGTCAGATGGTCCAGAAACTGGCAATCCTGATGCACAATTCCAATCCTTTGGCGGGTGCGGGCCAGATCGTCGCGCGACATTGTGTTCATGTCCTGCCCCAACAGGGCGACACTGCCAGATGTGGGGCGCAGTTCACCATAACAAAGTTTCAGAAACGTGCTTTTGCCCGCCCCCGAAGGGCCGGTCAGAAAATGGAAGCTGCCTTTTTCCAAAGTTATGGTCGCGTTGCGGAATAATGGCCCGCCACCATAGTCATGGGCAACATCCTGAAATGCGATCATAGTGCACCCATCCTTGTCTTCTACACTGCACGCGCCGTCACAAACATCATCGCTGGTGCCATTCCGGTCATTTCTGTTGTCCGGTCAGGCCAGCAATACCTTGGAACACGCCTGATCGCTTGCTACAATAGATGACGAACAGCGCCAATCCTGCATTTCGCAAGGCGAAGGATCTATTGATGCGTATCACCTGTCCAAGTTGCCTTGCGCAATACGAAATCGAACCAGACCTGCTGCCCGCAGAAGGGCGAGAGGTGCAGTGCTCGGCGTGCAGCCATATCTGGTTTCAGCATCCGGCCAGCGCGACAGCCCCACCGGCACCCCCCGACCCCGCTGAACGCGCACCCGATGCGCAGGACCGGACCCCGGACGACGACGCCGAAAGCACCGAAGCCCCTGCAACGGAAGAAAGCGCCGCAACCCCTGCACCCGAAGACACAGAACGTGCTGATACGGCACCAAAACCCAAATCGCGCAGACTGGACCCGTCTGTTGCCGATGTCCTGCGCGAAGAAGCGCAGTTCGAAGCAAGCCAGCGCCAGCGCGAAGCAGAAGGCCTGCAATCCCAACCCGACCTTGGCTTGCTGGGGGGGGCACCGTGGCCGTCGGCAGGGGCTGATACATCATCGGACGACGATACTGTGTCCACGCCGCATTCATCTGCTGGCACACAATCCGCATTTCCCGACATTGATGATATCAGCGCCACGCTGGAACCCGCAGGCGAGGCCCGCAATCGCGGTGATTTCCAGCTTCCCCAGACCACGCAGGCACGGCAACGCAGCTTTTGGCGCGGTTTCATCGTGCCGCCCGTTCTGGCGGCGCTAATGGTCGGGCTGTATGTCGTGGCCCCGCAACTGGTGGACGTGCTGCCCGCATCTGCCCCTGTCGTGCAGGGCTATGTTGGCGCGATCGATACGGCCCGCGACGGGTTGCACAGTATTCTGGCACGGTTTTGACGGGCCAGCCCTGATACGCCAGATCAGTTTCCGCCGAAAATAGACCCCAGTATCCCGCGAATGGTGTCATCCAGTGATGACGCAGGGCCGCGCGCAGGTTCGGGGGCCGCGCGGAAATTCTGGTCGGCGGGTTCATCCATGACGGGGCGCTGCGGCTCCAGCATCGGCAGATCGCGTGCGGGCATGCCCTGATGCACGCGTGTCATGACTTCGCGCCAGATTTCGGCCGGAAGCCCCCCGCCGGTTACGCCCGTCAGCGGCGAATTGTCGTCATACCCCATCCAGACCCCGGTGACATAATCCGCTGTGAAGCCGATGAACCACGCGTCACGAAAGGACTGCGTTGTGCCCGTTTTACCAGCGGCCTGCCGGTCGGGCAGGCGCGCACGGGTCCCTGTGCCATCTTCCAGAACACGGCTCATCATCCATGTCAGCAGTTGCGCCGAATGCTCGGTGATAACACGGTCACTGATTCCGGTATTGGCCCCGAACAGGGGCGTTGATTCCCCCATAAGGGTCAGATCGTGAATGCCAAACGGGCGTACGGCACTGCCACCGTTCAGAATACCCGCATAGGCAGCAGTCATTTCCAACAACGTGGATTCCGATGCCCCAAGGGCCAGCGCCGGACCTTCGGCCAGTTCACTGCGCAGCCCGAACTGATTGGCGACAGCGCGCACCTGATCACGCCCCATAGCTTCAGATATGCGCACCGCAGGGGTGTTCAGTGACTTGGCCAACGCTTCGGCCAAGGTGACAAACCCGTGAAAATCGCCGGTGTAGTTTCGCGGCGACCATGGGCCGGACCCCGGAATATTGATGGTAAGCGGCGCATCTTCGACAATATCGAACGGCTCAAACCCGTTTTCCAGCGCGGCTGCATACAGGAACGGCTTGAACGCCGAACCGGTCTGCCGCATCGCCTGTGTTGCGCGGTTAAACCCGCCAACGGACGGGTTACGCCCGCCGACCATGGCGCGCACGGCCCCGTCTGCGGACATGACAACCACGGCCACTTCGGCCTCGGACCCTTCGCGGACACGGTTTTCAAACACATCGGTGACAGCATCCTCTGCGGCGGCTTGCAGGCGCGCATCAAAGGTGGTGCGCATCAGCACATCTTCCGTTGTGTCACGCGTCAGATAGGCAGGACCACTTTGCATAAGCCAGTCGGCAAAATGGATGCCACGACGCGCTTCGGCAGAATCCGACAAGGTTGCGGGATAGGACCGCGCCTCTGCCAGTTCGTAATCGGTCAAAAGCCCCTGTTCATGCATCAGGTTGATCACGACATTGGCCCGCGCCTGTGCGCGCGTCAGGTTGCGGGTGGGCGCATAATAGGATGGCGCAACCAGAAGACCGGCCAGCATCGCGGCCTCGGAGGGGCCGACCTCATTTGCAGAACGCCCGAAATAGCGCTGCGCTGCCGCTTCAAAACCGCGCGACCCCGCCCCCAGAAAAGCGCGGTTCATGTAGATTGTCAGAATGTCATCTTTTGAAAGTTTGGCTTCCAGCGCGAAAGCATAGGGCAATTCCCTGATCTTGCGCCAGACAGTGCCACGACGGCAATCAGCTTCATAGGCCGCTTCTGATTCCCATTCATCAGGATCAAAGGGCACACCAAGACACAGAAGTTTTGCAACCTGCTGCGTGATGGTGGAACCGCCCGCACCCGAAAACGCACTGCGCCCTGACGACATGTTCGACCGGATCGCGCCAGCAATACCGCGCGGGGACACGCCAAAGTGCCAGTAAAAGCGCCTGTCTTCTGTCGCTATGATGGCATTCTTCAGATAGGGCGACACGGTATCTGCGGTAATGGCCCCGCCAAATGATTCACCACGCCACGCAAAAACGGTGCCGTCGCGGTCCATCATGGTGACTGATCCGCGCGCACGCGCATCCAGCAAATCCGCAAGGGGTGGCATGTTGGCATAGAAGTAGAATGTGGCACCCGCCAGAATAAGCGCGACAACAGCCGTTGTGCGCCAGAACACACCCCAGACCACGCGCCAGATGAACCGGAACAACCCCCCGAAAAAGCGGGTTATAAAATTGCCCGACGATGCCCGCGCGCGTGCCGGCTTCGACCCGCGCGCGGGCTTGGACGTGGCTCCTGTGCCTTTGGACCGCGGCGCAGGTTTTGCGCCCCGCTTATCCGCGACCAGATTTCCGCGCTTATTTCCCGCACCACCCATTCCAACCAACCTGCTCAACCCAAACACATTACAATTCCATCTTGGCATACTGCCAATTTTGTCGCCCTTTTGCCATTGCACATGGCATCTGACCAGCACCTTCGTAACAAAGTGTTGCGGTGCTTGCGTCAAGTCACGATTCAGTTTTGCCTATTATTTGTGCATCGATGCTATTTTGTGCATTTTTTTTCGGTTTTCGTGAACTCTGGCCTGCTACCGCGCCGCAAATGATTGAGGCCCTACCCCCTTTCCGCGCTGATTGTGCCTGAGGCCCGAGGGGGTCCCTGCAGTAGTGGAAAGGGGAACGTACCGTGAAATACATCATAGCGGCAATAAAACCGTTCAAGCTGGAAGAGGTGCGCGAAGCGCTTACCTCGATCGGCGTGCGCGGAATGATGGTCACCGAAATCAAAGGCTTCGGCGCACAATCAGGTCACACAGAAATCTATCGTGGCGCTGAATATGCCGTGAATTTCGTGCCGAAACTGAAACTGGAAATCGCTGTGTCCGACGGCATGGCCGATCAGGTCGTGGAAACGCTGCAAAAAACGGCACGCACCGACAAAATCGGCGATGGCAAGATTTTCGTGCTGGATCTGGCGGCAGCAACACGCGTGCGCACCGGTGAAACCGGCGATGACGCACTTTGAAACGCGGAAACTCTGGGAAAAGACCAAAAGGACAAATGCAGATGCAACTTAAAAAACTCATACCCCTTGTGGCCGCGGCGGCGCTGCTGCCCAGTCTGGGCTTCGCGCAGGAAGCCGCTGAAGCTGCAGAAGCCGTCGCAGAAACCGGCATGGATTCAGTTGAACGCCTGAACATGGAAATGGTGTTCATCATGAACTCGCTGCTGTTTCTGGTTGGCGGTTTTCTGGTGTTCTTCATGGCTGCCGGCTTTTGTATGCTGGAAACCGGCCTTGTGCGTTCCAAGAACGCCACAATGCAGCTTATCAAAAACGTAGCCCTGTTTTCGGTTGCGACCGTTGCCTATTTCGTCGTCGGGTTTAACCTGATGTACCCGCTGGGCGATTGGGTTGTCGAAGGCTGGCTGGGTGGCATTGCGCCAACCGTGCTGGAACCTGTCGGCGTCGCATTCGAGGATCTGGATGATGTTGAATATGCCTCCATCGGGTCTGACTTCATCTTCCAGCTGATGTTCTGTGCAGCCGTTGCATCGATCGTATCAGGTGCCGTGGCCGAACGCATCAAACTGTGGCCTTTCCTTGGCTTTGTCGTCGTCCTGACCGGCATCATCTATCCCATTCAGGCCAGCTGGAGCTGGGGCGAAGGCTTCCTGGACGAGTTGGGCTTCCTTGACTTTGCCGGGTCTTCCATCGTGCATGGCGCCGGTGGCTGGGCTGCATTGGCCGGGGTTATCGTTCTGGGCGCACGCACAGGCAAATATGGCAAGGATGGCCGCGTAACGGTTATGGCCGGTTCGAACCTGCCGCTGGCCACGCTGGGCATGTTCATCCTGTGGCTGGGTTGGTTCGGCTTTAATGGCGCGTCGCAACTTGCCATGGGCACTGTCAGCGATGTTGCAGATGTCAGCCGTATCTTCGCAAACACCAACACGGCCGCTGCCGGTGGTGCGATTGCCGCGCTGATCCTGTCAAAGTTCCTGTATACCAAGCCTGATCTTACGATGGTTCTGAACGGCGCGCTGGCTGGTCTGGTGTCGATCACCGCAGAACCCCTGACACCGGGTCTGGGTGCCGCAACGCTGATCGGCGCTGTTGGCGGTGTGATCGTTGTTCTGACCGTTCCGCTGCTGGACAAGCTGAAGCTGGATGATGTCGTAGGCGCAATTCCGGTTCACCTGTTCGCAGGTATCTGGGGCACGCTGGCGGTTGTTCTGACCAACCCTGATGCAACCATCTCGGCGCAGATCATCGGGATCGTGGCAATCGGTGCCTTCATGTTCATCGCATCGCTGATTGTGTGGCTGATCCTAAAAGCCATCGTGGGTATCCGCGTCAGTGACGAGGACCAGATCACCGGTCTGGACACAACCGAACTGGGCATGGAAGCCTATCCTGAATTCAGCAAAGGCTAAGCTGAAACACCCTTGAACACCAAAAGGCCCGGTCACTGGATCGGGCCTTTTTCTATGTGAAACGGGCCTGAAGCACGCAACCGAATGCACATAGAATCGCGCTGGGCACAGGCCATACTGATCAAGGGGAATGGTGGGCGATAACGGATTTGAACCGCTGACATCTTCGATGTGAACGAAGCGCTCTACCACTGAGCTAATCGCCCCCTGCGCGGTTCATTACCCGCAAGACTGCATCTGCGCAAGAGGGGCAGACAACGAAACCCCATAGAAAAACCGCCCCCTTGGGGGCGGTTTTGTGGTTTCATGTCAGCGCGTCAATGTGCGGCGCGGGGCTTGTCATTCGATGACGGCGCCGCAATCCGCGCCAGACGCGCGGCTTCATCGGCCGCTTCATCCCATTCCACGGGGCTTGGCTGCGAGACAAGCGCATGCACCAACACATCACGCACATTCTCGACCGGAATGATTGTCAGCCCCTCTTTGACATTGTCGGGGATCTCACTCAGATCCTTGACGTTGTCCTGCGGGATAAGAACAGTCGTTATTCCACCGCGCAAGGCTGCCAGCAGCTTTTCCTTCAGCCCGCCGATGGCCAGCACGTTGCCGCGCAAGGTCACTTCGCCGGTCATGGCAATATCGCGGCGCACCGGAATTTGCGTCAGCACCGACACAATAGATGTCACCATCGCAACGCCGGCACTTGGCCCGTCTTTTGGCGTGGCACCTTCGGGGACGTGAACATGGATGTCCAGCGCGTCAAAACGTGGCGGTTTTACCCCGATATCAGGCGCGATCGAGCGCACGAAGGAATTTGCCGCATCGATGGATTCCTTCATCACATCGCCCAGCTTGCCAGTGGTTTTCATCCGGCCCTTGCCCGGCAGGCGCAGCGCTTCGATTTGCAGCAGATCGCCGCCCACCTGCGTCCATGCAAGGCCGGTGACAACGCCGATCTGGTCTTCTTTTTCGGCCAGACCAAAGCGGAACCGCGACACACCCAGAAAATCCGACAGGTTGTCCCGCGCGACGATCACCTTGTCGGTTTCCTTCTTGATGATCTTGGTCACCGCCTTGCGCGCAATCTTGTTCAGTTCACGTTCAAGGTTCCGCACGCCCGCTTCGCGCGTGTAGCGGCGGATGATTTCGGTGATGGCCCCGTCAGAAATCGTCATTTCCCCGCGGCGCAAACCATGGTTCTTGACGGATTTGGGCAGCAGGTGGTGCCGCGCGATTTCCAGCTTCTCATCCTCGGTGTAGCCGGACAGAGGAATAACCTCCATCCGGTCCAGAAGCGGGCCGGGCATGTTGTAGGTGTTGGCCGTGGTCAGGAACATGACATTGGACAGGTCATATTCGACTTCCAGATAATGATCCACAAAGGTAGAATTTTGTTCAGGATCCAGAACCTCCAGCATGGCGCTGGCAGGGTCGCCGCGGAAATCCTGCCCCATCTTGTCAATCTCATCCAGCAGGATCAGCGGGTTCGTGGTCTTGGCCTTTTTCAGCGCCTGAATGATCTTGCCCGGCATGGACCCGATATAGGTGCGCCGGTGGCCGCGAATTTCAGATTCGTCGCGCACGCCACCCAGCGAGATGCGGATGAATTCGCGCCCTGTTGCCTTCGCAACCGACCGGCCAAGGCTGGTTTTGCCCACACCCGGCGGGCCGACAAGGCACATGATCGGGCCTTTCAGCTTGGCTGAACGCGCCTGAACAGCCAGGTATTCGACAATGCGTTCCTTGACCTTGTCCAGACTGTAGTGATCCTGATCCAGCACTTCCTGCGCGCGGCCAAGATCTTTCTTGACGCGGCTTTTGGTGCCCCACGGAATGGCCAGCATCCAGTCCAGATAGTTGCGCACCACGGTCGCTTCTGCGGACATGGGCGACATGTTCTTCAGCTTCTTGACTTCGGCCTCGGCCTTGGTGCGGGCTTCCTTGGACAATTTGGTGGCCGCGATGCGCTGCTCCAGTTCGGCCACTTCATTCTGGCCATCTTCGCCATCGCCCAGTTCCTTCTGAATGGCCTTCATCTGCTCATTCAGGTAATATTCACGCTGGGTGCGTTCCATCTGGCTTTTCACGCGGGTCTTGATCTTGCGTTCCACCTGAAGGACCGACAGTTCCCCCTGCATCAGCCCGTAAATTTCTTCCAGTCGGGCAGCAATATCCTGCTTTTCCAGAAGGTCTTGTTTCTGCTCAACACTTGCACCCAGATGGCCTGCGGCCAGATCTGCCAGCGTTGCAGAGTCCGTGGCTTCGGCAATGGCGGTCTGCGCTTCATCAGGGATGTTCTTGCGAACCTTGGCATAGCGTTCGAATTCACCCTGAACCGAACGCATCAGCGCTTTCGTTGTGGCCGTATCACCGGGTTTATCCGGCACCGGCTGCACCATGGCTTCAAAATAGGCATCATTGTCCAGAAACTCTGAAATGCGCACACGCGCCCGCCCTTCGACCAGCACCTTCACTGTGCCATCGGGCAGTTTCAGCAATTGCAGGACATTGGCCAGCACACCGATGCGGTAAATGTCATCACTGCCCGGATCTTCCTGCGTGTGATCTTTTTGCGAGACAAGCAGGATCTGCTTGTCATCCGCCATCACAGCTTCCAGTGCGCGCACGGATTTTTCTCGCCCCACGAACAGGGGAACAATCATATGGGGAAACACCACCATGTCACGCAGCGGCAAAACCGGGAAACTGCTGAATTCACTCATGACCAAGTCCTTTGTTCTGGCGGCGCCAACGGCACCTACAACGCACAAATAAGGGTCTGCGTCGGGGTGTTTCAACCTACCGCCTGAAAAATTCCATCACAATCGGAATACTGCCGGAAAAAGGTCATTTCTGGACAGGCATCTGACAATGCCGTGTCAAACCGGAAATAAAGGCAGACAATAAGGAAACGGGGCCGCGCATAGATCGCGGCCCCACTCACCCATATGCCCTTCACAGCACCGGAAGAAGAAGGCCGGCCATCCTGACCCGCCCTTTGATCAAAGCAGTCATGCCCGCCAATTACAAGCGAACAAAACCTAAAACTTGAATCACCGCGCTCAGCTGTAAACAGCTTCCTTGCCGAAATGCCTGACCAGCAAATAATAGACAACCGCGCGGTATTTGTTCCGTTCTGACCGGCCATATTGTTCAATGACAGCATCAATCGCGGTGTTCAGCTCTGGCCCGTCCGGCAGACCGAGCTTCTTGATCAAAAAGCCCCTGCGCACAGTATCAAGTTCGTGTTGCTGGGTGGCCGCAACCGTGCTGGCATCTGCATTATAGATGGATGGGCCACATCCTATCGTCACCTTACGCAATAGGTCCATATCGGGGCCTACCCCGCATTTTTCTTTTAAATCAGAAGCATAGCGTTCAATCAATTCATCCCTGCGTCCCATGGCATCACTCCATTAACTTGCACAATTACACTTTTTCTGCGCGACCCTCTCGCAGGCGTGAAGAGTGTAAGAAAACCCGCGCAAAACCAAGATAAATTTGCACAAGCGCCTGAAATGCCGCAATCGCGTTACAGCATGCGCAACAATTGCGGGGTTGGCCAACCATCTGCGGGCAGGCCAAGCTGCGCCTGTATATCCTGCACTGCAACACGCGTATTCGCGCCAAGAATGCCGTCAATACCGCCCACATCGAACCCGCGCTGTGCCAGTTTTTGCTGCAACTGGCGCATCTGATCCTGATTCAGCCCCTGTTCGGGATTGCCCGCCTGATAGACAGGCGCCCCCATCAGGCGCGTGGCAAAATAGGCGGCTGTGGTGATGTAGATAAAGCTTTGGTTCCATTCAAACAGCGTGTTGAAATTCGGGAACACCATGAACGCCGGCCCGCGATGGCCCTGCGGCAGGATGACAGACGCGCGCATATTCCCGGCTGGCAGGCTGCCATGCGTGGGGCGCACGCCCAGTTGTTGCCACTGGCTGACGGTCAGTTCGGTGCGCAGCCCTGTCTGTGTCAGGTCCAGCCCGCCTGGCAGGGCGACTTCATGCATCCATGGCTCGTTCGCGCGCCAGCCCTTGGCGCGCAGCATGGACGCGGCCGACAGGATCGAATCGGGGACGGAGTTTTGCAGGTCAATCCGCCCGTCACCGTCACCATCGACCGCATGATTTATGATGTCAGACGGCAATTTCTGCACCATGCCGATTTCACCAGCCCACGCGCCGCGCGTGCGCGCGGGGTCCAGCATGCCACGGCGATACATTTCAATCGCAGAAAACACCTGCGGGCGGAACAATTCGGGGCGACGGCAATCATGCGACAGCGTCACCAGCGCGTTGACCGTGTTGAAATCGCCCTGAACCGCGCCGAAATCAGTTTCAAACGCCCAGAACGCCAGCAGGATGCCCGGTTGAACACCATAGGTCTGTTGCGCCGCGCGAAAAATATTCGCGTGACGGTCGGCATTGGCCCGCCCCGCATTCATCCGGTTTTGCGAAATCAACGCGCGCGAGAAATCCAGAAACGGGCGTTGAAAAATGCCCTGCCGCCGGTCCGCATTCAGAACAGATTGTTCATGCCGGACATTGGCAAAGAAATTTTCAATCAACGCGCGGTCAAAGCCGCGGGTCGCCGCCTCTGATTTCAGGCCCTGAACAAATGATCCGAAATTGCCACCGCAACTTTGCGCCTGTGCCGTTGAGCCCAAACCAAAACTAAGAACTGCCGCCAGAACCGGAAGAAAACGCATACCACCCCCTAAAAAATTTGTCCCACGTTAGCGCAGGACAAATCTTATGGGAATCGCTTTTGTGTGAACAGCGCGGATGTGCCTGATCAAAGCGTGGCACGACCATGGGGTGCGTTGAAATCAAGGTCCGGATTGATGGGAATAATCCGGTTCGGGTTTATCGTATCGTGACTGTAATGGTAATGCCGCACGATATGGGCAAAATTCACGGTTTCACCCACGCCCGCATGCTGGAACAGATCGCGCGTATAGGCCCACAATGCGGGGTAATCCACAATCCGGCGGCGATTGCATTTGAAATGCAGGTGATACACGCTGTCAAACCGCACCAATGTGGTGAAAAGCCGCCAGTCGGCTTCGGTCAGGGTATCGCCCATCAGGTAGCGCTGCCCGGTCAGGCGGTCCTCCAGCCAGTCAAGGGACTGGAACAGCGGAACCACCGCTTCATCATAGGCGGCCTGCGTTGTGGCAAAGCCGGATTTGTAAACGCCATTGTTCACCGTGTCATAGATACGGTCGTTCACCGCATCAATATCGGCCCGCAGCGCTTCGGGGTAGTAATCGTCACTATTGCCGGTCAGCCCGTCAAAGGCTGAATTGAACATGCGGATAATTTCGGCAGACTCGTTTGACACGATTGTGCCGCGCTTTTTGTCCCACAGCACAGGCACAGTGACGCGGCCTGAAATCTTTGGATCGGCCTGTGTGTAGACATCGCGCATGAATTTATGCCCGAACAGCCGGTCGCCGGTTGCACCAGCAAAATCCTCTGCGAAGGTCCAGCCGTCATTCAGCATGTCGGGGTGAACCGCCGACACGTCAATCAGCCCGTCCAGCCCTTTCAGCTTGCGGAAAATCAGTGTGCGATGTGCCCATGGGCACGCATAGGACACATACAGATGATAGCGCCCCGCTTCGGCCTTGAACCCGCCTTCGCCAGACGGGCCTGCGCTGCCATCTGCTGTGACCCAGTTGCGAAACCGCGACGTGTCGCGTTTGAACGCGCCGCCGGTTTTGCTGGTGTCATACCATTCACTTGACCATTCGCCGTCAATCAATCGGCCCATATTAAACCCTCCATTTGCTTGAATGGACATATGGGTTGGGGCGGTGGTCGCGCAATCTGCATTCACGCACGCGCCCTGTGCATGACCTGCGCACACCCCCTATTGCAGGTCTTTGAACGCCGCTTGCAAACGCGCCACCGCAGTTTCAACCACCGATCGCGGCGCCCCAAGGTTGAAACGCAGATAGGATGTGCCGCCCGTGCCAAATGTCGGCCCGTGATTGGCGGCAATCTGGGCGTCACGCTCGACCCTTGCGGTGAATTCCTGCGGGTCCATGCCCGTGCCCGAAAAATCCACCCACGCCAGATAGGTGGATTGCAACGCCATGGATTGCACGCCGGGAATGGCATTCATGCCTGCATCAAACACCCGCCGGTTGCCATCCAGATAGGTGCACAGCGCATCAACCCATTCCGCGCCCGCTGGCGAATACGCCGCCGTCACCGCATGCAGACCAAAGGAATTGGGCGAAATGCCCATCGCGGCCAGCGTATTGGCGAACTGCCCGCGCAATTTGTCATCGGCAATGATGACATTGCCGCAATGCGTGCCAGCAAGGTTGAATGTCTTGGATGCGGCAGTCAGCATAACCAGACGATCCGCGCAATCCGGTGCGGCCACCGGCATGGGAACATGCGTGGCACCGGGCATCACCAGATCATGGTGAATTTCATCTGATACCAGCAGCAGATCATGACGCGCACAAAAATCGGCGACATCACGCAATTCCTGCGCCGTCCACACACGCCCGCCGGGGTTATGCGGTGAACACAGGATCAGCATGCGTTCCTGCCCGGTCATCAGCGCATCGGCGGCGTCGAAATCCATTTCATAGGCACCATCATTCAGCGACAGCGGGCATTCGACCACCTTGCGCCCTGCGGCGTGAATGGTGCGCGCAAAGGCATGGTAGACGGGCGTGAACAGCACCACCCCGTCACCCGGCTGTGTCCATGTGTGCAAACACAGGCCAATTGCATTCACCAAACCATGCGTGGTGAAAATATGGGCAGAATCCACCTGCCAGCCATGGCGGTTCGCCATCCACCAGCAAATTGCGGCGCGATACGCATCATCATCACCGAAATAGCCATACACGCCGTGGTCCACCGCCTTTTGCAGCGCGTCCTGCACACAGGAAGGCGGGCGAAAGTCCATATCGGCCACCCACATGGAAATTCCGGTGTCGGGAGATACGCCATAACGGTCCTGCATCATGTCCCATTTCATGGAATGGGTGCCGCGCCGGTCGATGATCTGGTCGAAATTCATGGGGTGCCTCCGGTTTTGGAACAAGCTGGCCTGTGCGCGCTGGCGCTGCAAGCGGAAAATGCCCCATTGAACAGGCGTGTGGCTTGGCTTAAATCGCAAAACATGACCCTGCGCCCGATCCTGATACACCCCGACCCGCGGCTGAAGAAGCCTTGCACCCCGATTGACGGGATAACCTCTGATATTGGCAAGCTGGCAGAAGATATGCTGCAAACCATGTATGATGCCCCCGGCATTGGACTGGCCGCGCCACAAGTGGGCGTATTGAAGCGCATGTTCGTCATCGATTGCGTCAAGGAAGAAGGCGAGGCCCCCCGCCCCATGGTGCTGATCAACCCCGAAATCATCGCCACATCGGACGAGATGAACACCTATGAAGAAGGGTGTCTGTCCATCCCCGAACACTACGCCGAAGTCACCCGCCCCAAGCTGGTAACCATGCGCTGGATGGGCCTTGACGGAAAATTGCACGAAGACGAATTTGACGGGCTTTGGGCCACCTGTGCACAGCATGAGCTGGACCACCTGAACGGCAAGCTGTTCATCGACCATCTGGGCGCGATCAAACGCCAGATGATCACGCGCAAGATGGTCAAACTGAAACGCGAACAGGCCCGTGGATGAGTGTGCGGCCCTGCATCCCGTGGCCTGATAAACGCCTGCGCAGTCCTGCGGCACCGGTTGATGCAATTACCGACGACATTCGCGCCATCTGGGCGGATATGATCGACACGATGGAAGCGATGCCCGGTGTCGGGCTGGCCGCGCCGCAAATCGGGGTCATGCTGCGGCTGGCGGTGGTCGATGCCTCGGACAATCGCGGGCAGGTGGTGCGCATGGCCAACCCCGAAATTCTGCACGCCAGCGCGCAGATGCGCAGCCATGACGAAGCAAGCCCCAACCTGCCCGGTGTCTGGGCCAGCATCGACCGGCCCCGCGCCGTGACGGTGCGGTTTATAAATGACACCGGCGTGCCCGAAGACCGTGATTTCGTGGGTCTTTGGGCAACGTCCGTGCAGCACCAGATCGACCACCTGAACGGCAAGATGTATTTTGACCACCTCAGCAAGCTGAAGCGCGACATGCTGTTGCGCCGCGCCAGAAAGGCGGGCTGAATGCGCGTTATCTTTATGGGCACGCCGGATTTTTCGGTTGCCGCACTTGATGCGGTTCATGCCGCGCATGATGTCGTGTGCGTCTATACCCAGCCCCCGCGCCCTGCGGGCCGTGGCAAACAGCCCCGCCCGACGGCGGTGCATGCGCGCGCCGATGCGCTTGGCCTGCCTGTGCGCCACCCCGTCAGCCTGAAGGATGCACAGGCGCAGGCCGAATTTGCGGCCCTTGGCGCGGATGTGGCCGTGGTGGTGGCCTACGGGCTGATCCTGCCGCAAACCGTGCTGGATGCGCCGCGCATGGGGTGCCTGAATATCCACGCCTCGCTTCTGCCGCGCTGGCGGGGGGCGGCGCCGATCCAGCGCGCGATCATGGCAGGCGATGATGACACCGGCATTTGCATCATGCAGATGGAAGCGGGGCTGGATACGGGGCCGGTTCTGCTGTTTGACTCCACCCCCATTGGCGACGATGACACCGCCCAGACCCTGCATGACCGCCTGTCGCAGATGGGTGCGGGGCTGATTGTCCGCGCGCTTGACAAGTTGCCCGACCTGACGCCCCAACCGCAGCCGGAAACGGGCATCACCTATGCCGCCAAGATCGACAAGGCCGAAGCCCGCATTGACTGGACGCGCCCCGCTGATGAGGTTGCACGCCAGATCCGCGCGCTGTCGCCCTTTCCGGGCGCATGGTGCGAAACCCCGTTGGGGCGGCTGAAACTGCTGCAAGCGCAGGCCGTCGACGGAACCGGCGCACCGGGCGAAGTGCTGACAGGGCTGACAATCGCCTGCGGCAAGGGGGCGGTGCAGGTGACTGACGTGCAACGCGAAGGCAAGCGCGCCATGTCCGCTGCGGAACTGCTGCGCGGGGCGGGGTCCGTGACAGGCGTGGTTTTCAGCTAAGGCTGGGCAGGGTAGAGTCTACACCTGCTTGAATGGGGCGTTTGGGTATTCCCAAGGCGCGGAATCAAGGGCGCAGGCCGCCGCGCCATCGGTGGGCCGTCCCGCGGCCTGCCGATTTGGCCAGCGACACGCCAAGCAATTTAAGTAAGGGTATGCAGCTTGCATAAAGTGCACCCCTCACATGTCGGATCGGCAGCCCCCGGCCCACCGATAGCGCGGGCTTTGCAAGTGCTTCAATGTTGCAATCCAGCCAGCTTCACCTTCCGACACCATCACCCCCGCGCAGGGTCGCCATTGCGCTGAAATGTCAGGTAATGGGGCGCACGCCCTTCGCGCAGGGCTTTTTGTTCATACCGCGTGGAATACCAGTCATCCCATGGCTGCACCCAATCGGCGGGCGCGGGCGTCAGGCAATCGAAACCGGCGGCGGGCACTTCTTCCATTGTCTGGCGCACATAATCGGGAATATCGGTTGCCACACGAAACACTGCACCCGGTTTCAGCACCCGCGCCAACTGGTCCAGATACCCCGGCGTCACAAAGCGGCGGCGGTGGTGGCGGGCTTTGGGCCATGGGTCGGGATACAGCAAAAACGCACGATCAAGGCATTGGTCGGGCAGAACATCAAACAGGTCACGCACATCCCATGGATAGACGCGCAGGTTGCGCACACCCGCCTGCCGGATTTTACCCAACAACATGGCCACGCCATTGATATAGGGTTCACAGCCGATAATCCCCACATCGGGGTTTTGCGCGCATTGATGCACCAGATGCTCGCCCCCGCCAAACCCCACTTCCAGCCAAAGCGGGCGCGCATCGCCAAAGAAATCTTCGGGGTTCACGATGTGCCGGTCGGGGTTGTCTTGCACGCTGACACCCTTGGGGTGCAACTGGGCCAGATCCTGATCCAGATAGCGCTGTTGCGCGGGCTTCAGGGACTTTCCCTTGATTCGGCCGTAAAAATTGCGCGTCTGCGGTGCCTTGGGCGGTAACATATGCTCATTCCATGGGTTTTGCGCGGTCGGTATGCAGGTGCTGGCAGCTTGGGTCAAGCTGCTTGGGGGAATGGGTTTACAAACAGCATCCAAACCCCCATGTTTGAACCTGCAAGCCCAGAGTCACCGTGCGAGATTGCGCGCCTCTGACAAACCCACAACTCCCCCCTACTCGGAAGGATATACCATGACGCAAGCAAAAGCGGGCGATACTGTGCGTATTCATTACACTGGAACTTTGGCAGACGGGTCGGTTTTCGACAGCTCCGAAGGCCGCGATCCGCTGGAATTCCAGCTTGGCGCAGGCGCAATCATCCCCGGTCTGGACCGCGCGATTGACGGCATGACGGTCGGCGACCAGAAAACTGTGACCATCCCCAGCACCGAAGCCTATGGCGATTACCAGCCTGAAGCCCGTCAGGATGTTCCGCGCGACCAGATTCCCGCCGATATTCCACTGGACCCGGGCACCATGTTGCAGATGCAAACCCCTGACGGGCGCGCAATGCCAGTGACTGTGGCCGAAGTGACAGATCAGGCCGTAACGCTGGATGCAAACCACCCGCTGGCCGGCAAAGACCTGACCTTCGCCGTAGAGGTCGTTTCAGTAAATTGACGACACCACATAACAAGCGGGCATCCTGTGCCACAGCACCCTTGCATTGCCCGCTTGTTATGTTTCCACCCGTCCCGTCACTCCGCGGCAATACCCGATATGTCGGGATATTCCGGCACCAGCGCAATATCCTGCGCTGTCAACCCTGCGCCATGGGCCACATTGGCAATCAAATGACCATCCAGCCAGATCTGTGCCGTGTCAGGGTCAGCGGTGCTGAATTGCACTGAAAGCTGCGGCAGGGCCAGTCGCGACGGATCGTAGTGCAAAACAATCTGATCATCCTGCGGGTTGAAATCGACAATGGTGACAGCCGCCCGACCGTGCAACCAATCGCCCAGCGCAAATGTATCAGAACCGTCGCCGCCATTCAGGTAGTCACCCTGACCGGCGATCAGCAAATCATCGCCATCGCCGCCATTCAGGAAATTGCGCCCGCTGATATCATGCCCGTCGTCATCCAGCGCGGTGCCAACCAGCGTGTCATTGCCCGCGCCGCCATTCAGCGTGTTGTTGCCCTGACCGGCAATCAGCAGATCATCCCCTGCGCCGCCAATCAGTGTATCATCCCCCGCGCCACCAATCAGCGTGTCATTCCCTTCACCGCCGTTCATATGCGTATCACCCTGACCGGCGTGCAGCCAATCATCGCCGCCAAGGCCCGCAAGGGTGTCATTTCCGGCCCCGCCAGTCAGCGTGTCGTCCAGATTGCTGCCTTGTAACAACGCCGCACTGTCCCCGCCATTCAGGTGCAGGGGTTTTTCAGGGTCCGGTTCCGGGAACAGGTCAGAGCTGTGAATGCGTTCATCCAGATCGTCGAACAATCCCGCCACATCCGGCGCATCGAAGAAATACAGGTCTTCTTGCTGATCCGCTGCGCTGTCAGTCAAACTGTCATCCGCATCAATCCGGCCCAGCAGACCCCCTGAATTTTCTATCATAGAGGGCTGCGATTCCGCATCGGACAGCCCGTCATCATCGGCATCATCGGGGGAATCATCCGCCTGATTTTCAGACTCTTTAGACGTTGCAAACATGCTGTCCGCCGCAATGCCTGCAAGCAAGGCACCAAACAAACCCATCATTATAAACATATTGCACCACCCCACATGGCAACGAATACCCGAAATTCATTTCGCTTAATGTTCTTATTATTTCATAGTTTGCCGGATTCTCACAGCGGTATTGGTCAAACGCTCTGGTGAATCTGGAAAATTAGTTAACGCTTGTCTTGGAAAAATAGGCTTTTCTTGATGCCGGAAATGGTCTATCCGGCGCGCCTGTGCCTTTGGCATGGTATAACGGCCCTGCTGGACGACATCCCGGCCTGCGCCAAAACCCTAATACACAGGAGATCCCGATGTCGATCACCGTAGAAGACAAGACCCGCCTGATTCAAGAATTTGCCCGTGGCGAAGGCGACACCGGCTCGCCGGAAGTTCAGGTTGCTGTGCTGACCAAGCGCATCACCAACCTGACAGAGCATTTCAAGACCCACAAAAAAGACAACCATTCCCGTCGTGGGCTTTTGAAACTGGTGGCCACACGCCGCAAGCTGCTGGATTATGTGCGCAGCAAGGACGAAGCCCGTTACCGCGTTCTTATCGCGAAACTGGGCATCCGCCGCTAAGTCGCGACATATATCAAGATTTGAACGCCCGTCTTTCACAAGACGGGCGTTTTCATTTCAGGCAATCCGCCCGCAGGTCGGGCAAAAGTGACAGCATATGGCCGTTAAATTGCCTTATTTCTGTCGCCAAACAGCGCCATACGCTGATACATATCACGATAAGGAAACAATCGCGTTCTAGAAGTGCGTCCGGTGGCAGGTATGATTATGGTAAACACGCGAAAGCTGGAACAGCTTATGAAGCGTTCGGGGCCGGCCAGAACACCTGGCAAGGGGCAGCCGGATACCATACCGGTGCGGCGCGGACTTGCCCTTTCGGGCGGTCCGGCGCAGCGCAATGACATTGGCAGAACCCGCGCTGAAGCGCCTGTCGTGCCGTGGAATGGCGCGGCATGGGATCACCTTGATCCTGTCACCCCCGACACCAGCGTTGACAAGAACGTGCGTATATTCAACGAGCACGCACGCACCCCGGCGGTAACGGCGATGTTTGATGTCTTGCGCACCCAGCTTGTGCAGACCTTTCGCAAACGCGGTCACCGGTGTCTGGGGATCGCATCGCCCTATGCGGATGCAGGTGCCAGTTTTGTCACGGCCGGCCTTTTGGCCAGTTTCGCGCGGCGCACTGATCTGCATGTCGTGGGGCTTGACCTGAATTTTGCCGATCCCGCCCTGCACCGTTATTTTGAAGCCGTGCCAAACGGGCCTATCCTGCCCGCGCTGACGGGTGAAATCCCGATAGAATCGCATCTGCGGCGCGCCAATTCGGCACTGGCCCTTGGGTTTAACCAAGCCGGACAAGGCAACGCTGCATTCCCCGCCGAGGATTTTGCAGATTTCGTGCAGGACATTCTGGGCTTTATTGCACCGGATTTCATCATCTGCGATCTGCCCCCCCTGCTGAAGGGTGACACGGCCATGAACCTGCTGCCGGGAATCGATGCGGTTCTGGTGGTTTCCGACAGTCGCAAAACCAGCGCCGAGGATATTGCGGCCTGTGAACGGGTGCTGGACGATCAGGCGGCGTTTCTGGGCGTGGTAATGAACCGCGCGGCAGCCGCACCAAAGGGGCGCTGACAATGGGTCCGATCCAGTCCCTTGCCGAACTTTACGACTTCGTGCGCCGCCGCCTTGACCTGTTGCTTGTCACGGTGGGCATCGGCACCATCATCGCCGCCGCTATGGCGTTGCAAACCAGCCCTGTCTACCAGTCACATACGGTCCTGTCAGCGCGCCTGAACACTGTTTCCGGCGAATTTGCTGGCATGACAGGTGTTCAGAATGCGCCCGCGCGCTTGCTGCAACTGGTGGAACAGCGCCTGACAACGCGCGAAAACATGCTTGCGCTGGCCGACAAATACGACCTTTATCCTGATCTGCCAACGCAGGACCGGGTCGAGGCGACGCGCGCATCAATCACATTCTTGAGCAACGAAGCCATCGCGATAGGCTTTGCGCGCGATGGAATGTTGTCGTCGATCGTCGTTCAGGCCCGCGCTGACAATGGCGCAAAAGCTGCGAATATCGCCAATGAGCTGGCCACCATGATCATTGCCGAAACCGGTGCCGGACGAGAGGCCCGCGCGCGCGAAACCTTGTCATTTTTGCGCGAACGCCTGGAACGGACTCAAACCAGTCTGCGCGAAGTCGAGGCAGAACAACGCGCCTTCGCGGCCCTGCACCCTGACGCAATGCCCTTCAATGTGGAACTGCGCCGTTCGGAATTGCTGCAACTGACCACAGCAATTCAATCCACCGAAGCCGAAATCGTAGCACTGGAATCCGAACTGGCGGCGCAAAACCGGCAAGGCAGCACCCAGCGCAGGCTGGCGCAGCTTGGGGACCAGCTGGTTACGCGGCAGGCCGAACTTGACCGGCTGAATGTCCGCCGTGACGAACTGGAGCCGTTTTTCACCCGCGTGGCCGAGATCGAGCGCGATCAGGCCGCCATTGCACAACGCGAAGAACGTCTACAGGACAGTTTGCGCGACATTTCCGACCAGATCGCCAGCGCTGAAACCAATCTGCGGCTGGAAACGGGCCAGCAGATTGCCGCATTCGAAGTTCTGGAACCTGCCGCACCTGCGGAATATCCGATGTCACGCAGCCGCAAGGTCACTTTGCTGATGGGGGTCTTTGGCTCGGCCGTTCTGGCGGTCATGGCGGCATTCGCATACGAGGTTCTGCGCCCCGCATTGCGCAGTGCGGGACAGGTTGAGCGCGAAACCGGAATGCGCCCCGTTCTGGTTTTGCCGGAACTTGTTTTGCCTTCTGACCGGCGCCGCATACGCGTCGCGCGCTTTGCCGGGCTGGCGTTGTTTGTCCTTGCATTGGCAGCAACGCTTAGCCCCCTGATCCAGCAATAGCGCGGGGGGTATCAAACCATGCCCAACGCCATTGCCTATGCCGCACTTCTGATCTGGCCATTTGTGATCGTGGTGATGTTTCGCAAAATGCCAACGGAGCGCGCCTTTATCTGGGCCATTCTTGGCGGGTATATGATGCTGCCGGAACTGACCGAATTCAACCTGCCGGTCATTCCCGCCTTCGACAAGACATCGATCCCCAATCTGACAGCATTCGCGCTGTGTCTGGTGATGCTGAACATGCGCCCGCGTTTGCTGCCCGATGGTCTGCTGGGCAAGGCATTGGTGGTGGTGCTGTGCACAGCGCCGGTAATTGCCGTGTTTTTCAACACCGACACGTTGGAATATGGCACCATACAAAGCGGACGCCTGACCCTGATTGGCGAGAATGCGACGGTTGTTCCGGGCATGCGCATATACGATTCCGTGGCGATTCTGGTGCGGCAGCTTATCATGATCCTGCCCTTCTTTATGGCGCGTCACCTGCTGGCCAGCGAACAGGCATTAACCGAACTGCTGCGCGCGCTGGTGATTGCGGGGCTGATCTATTCTGTTCCAATCCTGTGGGAAGTCCGTTTCAGCCCGCAGTTGCACACCCATATCTATGGTTTTTTCCAGCATGATTTCAGTCAGATGATCCGCCAGGGCGGGTTCCGCCCTATTGTTTTCATGCCACACGGGCTGTGGCTGTCGCTGTTCATGGTCATGACTGCTATTTCCGCACTGCATTTTGCCAAACAAGCCACGCCGTCGGACCGGATGCGCGCTGGCGCTATCACAGTGTTCCTGTTCGCAATGGTGCTTCTGACGAAAAGCCTTGGACCGTTGTTGATACTGCTGTCCCTTACCGCGCTGGTCGTGTTTCTGACACCAAAGATGCAACTGCGCGTCGCGGGACTGGCGGCCCTGCTGGCGCTAACCTATCCGTTGCTGCGCGGTGCAGGGCTGGTGCCGACCGACAGGCTGGTGGCGCTGGCCAACGCGCGCGGGCCGGAACGCGCGCAATCGTTGCAGTTCCGTTTCGACAATGAAGACCTGCTGCTGGACCGCGCGGCCGAGAAGCTGTTTTTTGGCTGGGGCGGATACGGGCGCAATCAGATTTTCGACCCCGACACCGGCCAGATGACATCCGTCAGTGACGGGCAATGGGTTATCACCATCGGGCAATGGGGCTGGGTGGGGTATCTGGCGCTGTTCGGGCTTCTGTGCCTGCCTGTGCTGGCATTGTGGTGGCGGTATCGGCAGGTGCCTGAAGGCGCAATTCCCCCACAGGTGGGCGTTCTGGCCCTGATACTTGGGGCCAGCCTGGTGGACCTGCTGCCCAATGCCACACTGGTTTCGCTGACATGGCTGATTGCAGGCGCACTTCTGGGGCATGCCGAATTGCAGCACCGGCGCAGCCGCACGGCCCAACTGGAACACTGGCGCAATTTGCCGGGCCGCACCGGGCTTATGGCAGCCGCGCGAACACCCGAACCCGCCCTGAAACGCAGCTTTCTGTAAGGGCTGCAACACAACCGCAACTGAAAAGCGCATATATCATGACTGACCTACCCGACCAATTCAGCGAAAACGACATTGCCGTTATCGGCATGGCCGCGCATTTGCCGGGGGCGGGGTCTGTCGTTGAATTCTGGGAAAACCTGCGCGCGGGCCGCAGCGCCATTCGCAGGCTAAGTGAAGCCGAACTTCTGGAAGGGGGGGAGGCCGCTGCGACCTTGCGCAAGCCCAACTATGTGCCCCATGCCGCCACGCTGGACGGTTTTGCCGAATTCGACCCCGATTTCTTCGGCTTCTCGCCCAAGGAAGCTGCCATTCTGGACCCCCAGCACCGCCAGTTTCTGGAAGTGGCATGGGAAGCGTTCGAGGATGCAGGCCACCCGCCCGCGGCATTTGGCGGGCCTGTGGGGGTGTTTTCCGGCTGTGGGATGGGCAGTTATTTCTATTTCAACCTGTGTTCAAACCCGCATCTGGTTGATGATGTTGGCATGTTCCTGTTGCGCCATACCGGCAATGACAAGGATTTTCTGGCCACCCGCGTCAGCCATATTTTCGATTTGCGCGGCCCGTCGGTCAATGTGCAGACGGCGTGTTCCACATCGCTGGTTGCGGTGCATTATGCGGTGCAATCGCTGCTGACAGGGGAATGCGACATGGCGCTTGCGGGCGGCGTGACAATCGAATTGCCCCATGGGCGCGGCTACTTGTTCAAGGAAAACGAAATTCTGTCGCCCGACGGGGAATGCCACGCATTCGATCACCGCGCGCAAGGCACGGTCTTCGGGTCGGGCGCGGGCGCTGTGGTGCTGCGCCGCCTGTCCGATGCACTGCGCGATGGCGACCGCATCATTGCCGTGATCAAGGGCAGCGCGGTCAACAATGACGGCGCCGCCAAGGCGGGCTATCTGGCCCCCTCGGTCGAAGGGCAGGCCGCCGCCGTAGCAGAGGCGCATCTTGTCGCAGGCGTGTCCGCCGACAGCGTGTCCTATATCGAATGCCACGGAACAGGCACATATCTGGGCGATCCCATTGAAATTGCCGCACTGACGCAGGCATTTTCTGCAACCACCGACAAGACCGGCTTTTGCCGCATCGGGTCGGTGAAAACCAATATCGGCCATCTGGACACCGCCGCCGGTGTGGCCAGCCTGATCAAGGTGGCGTCCGCGCTGGAACACCGCGAATTGCCCCCCAGCCTTGGATATGAAGCGCCCAACCCCGCGATTGATTTTGCCAGCACCCCCTTTGTCGTCAATGACCGCCTGACACCGTGGCAGGGTGACGCGCCGCTGCGCGCGGGCGTCAATTCACTGGGCGTGGGCGGCACGAACGCCCATGTCATTTTGCAAGAAGCGCCCGCGCGCGCACCGTCAGATGCAAGCGACTGGCCCTTCCAGCTTCTGACCCTGTCGGCGCGCAACAAGCCCGCGCTGGATGATGCCGCGCGCAACCTTGCAACCCATCTGCGCGCCCATCCCGACCAGCCGCTGGCCGACGTGGCCTTTACCCTGCGCGAAGGGCGCACGGCATTTGCCCAGCGCCGCGTTGTCGTGGCTGAAACCCATGAAGATGCCGCCACACTGCTGAACGCTGAAAATCCCGGACGCGTGTTTTCGCATACGGCGCTGGATAGCCCCGACATGGTGTTCATGTTCCCCGGCGGGGGCGCGCAATATGCGGGCATGGCGCGCGAATTATATGAAACCGAACCGGTCTTTGCGGAATGGATGGATCGGGGGCTGGCCCATCTGCAACCGAAACTGGGCTATGACCTGCGCGCGTTGTGGCTGCCTGACCCGCAGGACATGGACCGCGCGACCGAGGTATTGAAACGCCCGTCCGTGCAATTGCCGCTGATCATGATCACCGAATATGCGCTGGCGCAGATGTTCATCGACTGGGGCGTTGTGCCTTCGGTTCTGGTGGGTCATTCCATGGGCGAAAACACCGCCGCCGCGCTGGCGGGTGTCATCGGGTTTGAAGATTGCATCGATCTGGTGCATCTGCGCGGGCAGTTATTCGACACGGTGCCCGCAGGCGGCATGCTGTCCGTGCCGCTGTCACTGGATGCGTTGCGCCCCTATCTGGGGCCGGATCACGACATTGCATCGCTGAACGCGCCGGAACTGACCGTCATATCCGGCCCGCAAGCAGCACTTGACCAGCTGGAAGCGGCGCTGCGTGCAGATGACATTACCGCCCAGCGCGTGCCCATCGACATTGCCGCCCATAGCCGCATGCTGGACCCCATTCTGGGGCAATTCCGCGCGTTTTTGCAGGGCGTGCCCCTGAACGCGCCGCAGCTTCCCGTCATTTCCAACCGCACCGGCCAGCCGCTGACGCCGCAGCAGGCCTGCGACCCCGAATATTGGGTGCAGCACCTGCGCAACACAGTCCTGTTTGGCGATTGCATCACCACATTGGCCGCCCGTCCCAACCGCATATATCTGGAAATGGGGCCAGGCAAGGCACTGTCGTCGCTGACGCGCATGAACGGGGCCGTGCCGGGGCAACAGGTGCTGTCCGTGCTGCGCCACCCTGACGAAGACATTGCCGATGATCTGTATCATATGGGCACGCTTGGCCGTATCTGGGCGCTGGGCGGGCAGTTTGACTGGGCGCAGATCTGGGGCGAAGCGCGGCGCCAGCGCGTGCGCCTGCCCACATACCCGTTCCAGCGCGCGCGCTATTTCATTGAACCGGGCAGCACCAGCGCCACCGAAACCCCTGCACTGGACCGCATTGATGATGTCACCCAATGGGGTTTTGCCACCGGCTGGAAACCGGCATATGCCGATTGCGATATTGATGTGACGCGCGATTTGTCCACCCTATCCGACACATGGCTGATTTTCGCAGATGATGCAGGTATTGCAGCACCCGTTATCGCGCAACTGCGTGGCAGCGGCGCGCGCGTGATCGACGTGCATGCGGGCGACACATTCGCGCGCAAATCCGCAGACAGTTATACACTGGCCCCCGAACAGGGCGCTGACGGATATATGCAGCTTCTGCAAGATCTGATCGCGGATGGCGTGACCCCCACCCGCATCGGGCATTTCTGGCTTGCGGACCCGCGCGAAACCTTCAGGCCCGGGTCCAGTGCCGTGCACCGCAATATGGAACAGGGGTTTTATTCCCTGCTGTATCTGGCGCAGGCCATCCAGTCCGAAAACCTGCCCCTGCCCGTTCATCTGTGCATCATCACCACCGGCGCACAAGCGCTGAACGGGCAACCGCTGGCCCACCCTGAAAAGGCCATGATCGCAGGCCCCGCGCGCGTGGCCCCGCGCGAAATGGCTGGCCTGACCTGCGCCACGCTGGATATTGACGTGGCCAGCGCCCCCGCACTGACGCAAACCCTGCTGGAGGAGTTATGCGCCACACCCGCCAACACCACCGCCTTGCTGCGCGGCCAGCGGCGCTATGCGCAGACAATTCGCCCCGCGCCCTTGCCGGATGAACTGCCGGACCTGCCAGACGGCGCGCATTGGGTTATTACCGGCGGTTTCGGCGGCATCGGCCTGACCCTGGCCGAGGCGCTGATTACAAAAAACGCCGCGCGTATTACCCTGATCAGCCGCTCCCCCCTGCCCGCCCGTGGTGATTGGGACGGGTGGCTGGCCGCGCATTCGCCCGCAGACCAGACCAGCCGCCGCATTCAGGCCATAGGGCGGCTGGAATCCCTTGGCGGGCAGGTCCATGTCGCCTGCGCCGATGTGTGCAATATTGATGATATGCGCCGCGCGCTGGACGGCGCGCGCGACACCTTCGGCGCGCCATACGGGCTGATCCATGCGGCGGGCCATATCGCGGATGCGCCCCTTCTGGGCAAATCCCCCGCCGATGTGGAAGATGTGCTGGCCCCCAAACTGCACGGGCTTCAGGTGCTGGATGACTTGCTGCCCGATGGCACGCTGGATGTGCTGGTGCTGTTTTCATCCACATCCACGCTGACCACCCCTGTGGGTCAGGTGGATTATGTGGCCGCGAATGAATACCTGAACGCGTTTGCGCGGGCGCGCACCGGTGGAAAAACCCGCGTGCTGTCGCTGAACTGGGGCGTGTGGGCAGATGCTGGCATGGCCGCTGACGCAATGGCCGCACGTCTGGGCCAGACCCCCGCTGTCCCCGCGGTTCCCTGCGCACAGCCCCTTTATAACGAGATGGATTTTGATGCCGCTGGCAACCGCCGCCTGACCCTGCATCTGGATACAAGCCATTGGGTCGTCGACCAGCACCGCACCAGTGACGGAACCGCCATTCTGCCCGGCACCGCCTATCTGGACCTGTGCGCGCAGGCGCTGCGCGCGCAGGGCGAAACCGGCCCGTTTGAATTGCGCGGTATCTGGCTATTGCGTGCCCTAAGCGTGGCGGATGAAGGCCCCCGCAAGCTGCGCGCGACATTGACGCGCAACAGCACAGGCTATGATTTCACCCTGCGCAGCGATGTCCGCCATGGCGGGGCCACAGGGTATGTGCTGAACGCGCGCGCAAATGTGGTGCTGGGCACGCCGGATACACCCGCCCCGATAAACCCAGCCGCCATTGCCGCACGCTGCCCCGATGTGATCGAAGGTGCCGGCCTGCGCACCCCGCAAGAAGCGCATCTGAATTTCGGCCCACGCTGGCGCGTCATTACCCGCACCGCCTATGGCACTGGCGAAGGGCTGGCGCATCTGGAATTGCCTGCCGCGTTTCAGGGTGATCTGGATGCGGGCCATGTGCTGCACCCCGCGCTTATGGATCTGGCTACCGGCTGGGCCATGCGGCTTATACCCGGCTATCAGGGCCGCGCGCTTTGGGTGCCGGTGTCCTATGACAGTGTGACGGTCTTTGCCGACCTGCCTGCGCGGATTGTCAGCCACGCGCGCCTTTGTCCCGACACTGACACAGGGTTTGCCAGCTTCGATCTGACGCTGGCCACACCGGACGGGCGCGTGCTGGTCGAAATCCGGCGCTTCACGATCAAGCAACTGACCGATACAGCCTTTGGCGATGCGCCCCCCCTGCGCCCGTCCGAGGTGGAACGCGAAACCGCCACCAACGCCCCCCTGTCCCCCGCAGAAGAACGCCTGCGCGACATGCTGGGCCTTGGCATTACCCCCATTGAGGGGGCGGGTGCCTTTTTGCGCGCCCTGCAGTCGGACCATGCGGCCCTTGTGGTGTCGTCCATCGACCCGCGCGCGCTGATCGCGCAAGCCGATCACGACGCTATTGCCAAGCCCCAGACCAAATTCGACCGCCCCGACCTTGGCACCCAGATGGTTGCGCCACGCAATGACATTGAACGCCGCCTTACAGAATTCTGGCAGGATTTGCTGGGCGTGGACCAGATCGGGGTTGAAGATAACTTCTTCGATCTTGGCGGGCATTCGCTGATTGCCGTGCGCCTGTTTGCGCAGGTCAAGAAAGCCTATCAGGTGGATTTCCCCATATCTGTCCTGTTTCAGGCCCCCACCATCGCGGCCTGTGCGGCCATGATTGCCGAACAGACAGGGCTGGACCCTGACGCCGCCACCGCCACCCAGCCAGGTGCCGACCTGCCCGCACGCCCGAAATTCACCCATCTGGTGCCCATGCACGGCCACGGCGCTGGCGATCAGACACCGTTTTTCCTTGTGGCGGGGATGTTCGGCAATGTGCTGAACCTGCGCCATCTTGCGCTGCTGATGGGGCGCGACAGGCCGTTTTACGGACTACAGGCACGCGGGTTGCTGGGCGGTGATGCCCCCCATGACCGGATCGAGGATGCCGCGCGCGATTACATTGCCGAAATGCGGCAGGTGCAACCGCATGGCCCCTATATGCTGGGCGGGTTTTCTGGGGGCGGGATTACGGCCTATGAAATTGCCCGCCAACTGGAAGCAGCGGGCGAAAAGGTCGATCTGGTGGTTCTGCTGGACACGCCCCTGCCCCTGCGCCCTGCCCTGACGCGCACCGACAAGGCGCTGATAAAACTGGCCGAACTGCGCCGCAAGGGTCCGGGATATGTGCTGGAATGGTGGCGTGCACGGCAGGCATGGAGGCGCCAGCTTGCCGCTGGACCCGCCGCTGACAGCGATGATGCCTTCCATAACACCGCGATCGAGGGGGCATTTCGCCGCGCGGTGGCCGCCTATCAGGTGCAGCCATGGGATGGCAATCTGGTTCTGTTCCGCCCGCCGCTGGATCACCACTGGAAAGTCTCGGGTGGCAACTGGGTCAGCAGCCAGCGTGAATATGTGTTCCCTGACAATGACTGGACGCGCCACGCCCCGAACCTGCGCGTGATCGAGGTGCCGGGCGATCATGACAGCATGGTTCTGGAACCCAATGTCCGCGTTATGGTGTCACAATTGCGCGCCCTGATGCCCGCAGCCCACATAAAACAAGCGGCAGAGTAGCACCCATGAGCGCAAGCGTCCTGACCATCATCGTCAATTACAAAAGCGCCGAAATGACGCTGCAATCCGCGCAGGCGGCAGATCGCGCCATGCAAGATGTCGACGGCGCGATCACCATTATCGACAATGACAGTCAGGACGGCTCTTTTGATTTCCTGCGCGATCACACCCGCGACATGCCACGCGTTCGGGTGCTTCAGTCCGGCCATAACGGGGGGTTCGGCTTTGGCAATAATGTGGCCATCCGCGCCGCCATGACTGACGGGCCGCAACCTGATTTCATCTATTTGCTGAACCCTGATGCCTTTCCTGACCCTGATGCGATAATGCTGCTGCGCGATCATATGCTGGCGCACCCCCAGACGGGCTTTGCAGGCAGTGCTGTTCGCGGGGATGATGGCACCCCGCATGAAGTGGCCTTTCGCTTTCCGACAATCTGGTCGGAATTCGAAGCGGCGGCCAATACCGGCGCGGTGACCAGACTGCTGCAAAATTACCGCGTTCCCATAGGCTTTCCGCAAAGCACATGCGCCGTGGATTGGTGTTCTGGCGCCAGTGTGATGTTCCGTCGCACTATGCTGGACCAGATTGGCCTGTTTGATGAAACCTTTTTCCTGTATTTTGAAGAGACAGAGTTGTGCCACCGCGCACGCGCCGCAGGCTGGACAGGTATGCATCTGCCACAGGCCAGCGTCATGCATATCGGGTCCGTGTCGACCGGCATGAAGAAGAAATCGCGCGTGCCGCGCTATTGGTTCAACTCGCGCGCGCATTATTTTCGCAAGACGGGTGGCGCAGGGTATCTGGCGCTTGCAACGCTGTTCTATGTGTTGGGTGCATCCATTTGGAAAACCCGCCGGTTTATCGAACAGAAAGAGGATCGAATTCCGCCATATTTTCTCCGTGATCTTGTGGCACACACATTGCGAACACTTATGCCGGGCGTATCGGCGAGTCGTGGGCGGACAGGGGCGCAGAACGCGCCCTGAAAAGGGGTAGTGTATGCTGTTTTCAAGTGTTGTTGTTGGCGATGAAAGCCTGGCTGCGGAATGCAGCGATCAGCTGTTGGCGCGCGGACACTCCATTGCGGCCGTCGTTACTGCCAATGCACAGCTTGCCGACTGGGCTGCCAGCCATGCGATTGCGGTCATTTCCCCCGGTGCCGGGCTGGCCGACCGGCTGGCGGGGCTTCAGTTCGACTGGCTGCTGAATATCGCGGGGCTGCGCGTGCTGCCGCCCGAAGTGCTGGCGCGTCCCTCTCGCGGCGCGGTAAATTTCCATGACGGGCCGTTGCCACGCCATGCGGGGCTGAACGCCCCTGTCTGGGCGTTGATGGCCGGGAATGCACAGCACGGTGTCACATGGCACATGATCACCGAACGCGTTGATCAGGGCGATATTCTGGCCCGCGCCGGGTTTGACATCACCGATGATGACACGGCCCTGACCCTGAACGCAAAATGCTTTGCCGCAGGCTTGGATAGCTTCGCGCAGGTGCTGGACATGCTGGAACGCGGACAGCTCACAGGCCAGCCGCAGGACAAAACCGCGCGCAGCGTGCATCTGCGCAATGACCGCCCCGCCCATGACGGCTTGCTAGATTTCACCCGTACCGCACCGGAACTGGAACGCATGGTGCGCGCGCTTGATCACGGGCCATACTGGAACCCGCTAAGTGCGGCCAAGCTGCGCCTTGGCGCGCAGCTGGCCTGTATCGGCACCGCGCGGCTGGTATCCGGCCAGGGACAAGCCGGTCAGGTGCTGGATGTTGACGCAGACGGCGTGAGCGTGGCTTGCGGGCAGGGCACGGCACTGCATCTGTCAGGTTTGCTGTGCGTGCAAGGTGTGCCCGTCAACCCGATGCAGCATGTGAAATTAAACGCCATTCTGGCCGCGCCCCCCGAAGGTGTCACACAGGCCATGACGCGCATTGTCGGGGGCGATCAGCATTGGCGCAATGCCTTGCGCGCCATGGTCCCCGCCACCCGGCTTGCGCCCCAATCCGACACCCGCGAAACGCTGGCGCTTGACCTGCCGGACATGCCAGAGGCGCACACCATTACTGCATTCGGCACCGCACTGGCGCGCCATTTCGGCCAGTCCCGTATCGATCTGGCATGGCGCAATACCGCCATTGCCGAGGCCGCAGCGGCCGCGCCCGACCATATTTCGGGATGGGTGCCCGTGCAGGTTGATGTGCACTGCACAAACCCCGCAGCAGAAGTCGGAAACCGCCTGAAACTGGCCAGATCCGCACCCGGTTTTGCGCGCGACATCAGCGCACGCGATCCGGCCCTTGGGCTGATCGACACGCCGCATGTCGCTGTGGTCCATGGCGCGGATGCGGGCAGCGCCGCGATTGTCCTTGATCTGGGCGCAAATCAGGGCACCGGCGAATTGCGCTATGATCCGGCCCTGCTTGGCGCAGCGGATGCGGCGCGTATCAAGACCATGATGACAACGCCGCAGCCTGCGGCAGATGACATGACGCGCCTGAACGACACCGCCCGCCCCTATGACCGCATATGCATCCATCATGCGTTTGAAGCGCAGGTTCAAAAAACGCCGGACGCGATTGCGCTAAGTTTTGAAAACCAGTCCCTGACCTATGCAGACCTGAACGCACGCGCCAACCGCGTGGCGCATGTGCTGGCAGATATGGGCGTTGGCCCTGATACGCCGGTGGCGCTGTGCACCGCGCGCGGGCCGAACCTGCTGATTGGCGCGCTTGGCATCCTGAAGGCGGGCGGCGCCTATGTGCCGCTTGACCCCGCCTACCCCGCCGACCGACTGGCGCATTACTTAAACGACTCCACCGCGCCTGTTGTGGTCACGGAACACGCACAACTGGACATCCTGCCCGACCATGACGCGGCGCTTTTGCAACTGGACACGGACACGCGGCTGGGTGTGGCACCTGACACCAACCCCGACAGCGCCGCCACGCCCGACAATCTGGCCTATCTGATCTATACATCCGGTTCCACCGGCGCGCCCAAAGGCGTGATGGTCGAGCATGGAAACGTCGCCAATTTCTTTGCGGGCATGGACGACTGTGTCCGGCATGACCCCCCCGGCGTCTGGCTGGCTGTCACATCGCTAAGTTTTGACATTTCGGTTCTGGAACTTTTCTGGACACTGGCGCGGGGCTTCAAACTTGTCCTGATGGGCGATGAGGACCGCACCGCAGTGTCGCGCGGGCCAGTGCGCGTGTCCGACAAGGCCATGGAATTCAGCCTGATGTATTGGGGCAATGATGACGGGCAGGGACCGCAGAAATACCGCCTGCTGCTGGAAGGCGCGAAATTCGCCGACACGCACGGGTTTTGCGCCGTCTGGACACCTGAACGCCATTTCCATGCCTTTGGCGGGCCGTTCCCCAACCCGTCGGTTTCCGGCGCTGCGGTGGCGGCGGTCACGCAAAATCTGGCGGTGCGTGCGGGGTCTTGCGTGGCGCCGCTGCACCATCCTGTGCGCATAGCCGAAGAATGGGCCATGATCGACAACCTGACCAACGGGCGCACGGGCCTGGGCATTGCGTCAGGCTGGCATCCGGTGGATTTTGTCATTCGCCCCGAAAACCGGCCCCCGAACAATAAAAAAGCCATGTTCGAGATGATCGACACGCTGCGCAAACTGTGGCGCGGCGACACGGTCGAATTTGACAAAGGTGACGGGCCGGTGCCTGTGCAAACCCTGCCGCGTCCGGTGTCGCGGGAATTGCCGATCTGGCTGACAACGGCGGGCAACCCCGAAACATGGCGCGAAGCCGGGCACCTTGGGGCAAATGTGCTGACCCATCTGCTGGGTCAATCCATTGCCGAGGTGGCCGAGAAAATCACCATCTATCACACCGCCCTGCGCGAGGCGGGCCATGACCCTGCCGGTTTTACCGTAACCCTGATGCTGCACAGCTTCGTTGCGCGCGACCGCGACCATGCGCGCGAAGTGGCACGCGGCCCGATGAAATCCTATCTGCTGGCGGCAGCGGGGCTGGTGAAGCAATATGCATGGGCCTTTCCGGCGTTCAAACGCCCGCAGGGCGCCAAAAACCCCATGGATATTGACCTGTCATCCCTGTCGCAAGACGAAGTGGACGGCATTCTTGATTTCGCCTTTAACCGCTATTTTGAGGAGTCCGGCCTGTTCGGCACGGTCGATGATTGTCTGGACCGTGTGGAGCAACTCAAGGCGATTGGCGTAACCGAAATTGCCTGCCTGATTGATTACGGCATCAACACCGATCAGGTTCTGGAAGGGCTGTTTCCGCTGGCCGAAGTGGTCAAGCGCGCCAATGCAGGGCTGGATCTGCCGGATGATGATTTCTCGATCGCGGCGCAAATTCACCGCCACAAGGTCACGCATCTGCAATGCACACCGTCCATGGCACGCATGCTGGTCATGAATGACGACAGCCGCGCCGCGCTTGTCAAAGTCGGTAATGTCATGATCGGCGGCGAGGCGTTGCCGGGTGTTCTGGCGCGCGACATTGCGCAACTGACCGGCCAGCCGGTGTTGAACATGTATGGCCCGACTGAAACCACCATCTGGTCCACAACCCACCCCACCAAGGGCGGCACCGGCATTGTGGAAATCGGCACGCCTATTGCCAACACGCAGGTTTATATCCTTGATGATGATTTCCAGCCCGCCAACGAGGGCGAATTGTTCATTGGCGGCGACGGGGTTACGCGCGGTTACTGGAACCGGGCGGAGCTGACAAAAGACCGCTTCATTGCAAACCCGTTTGGCACGGGTCGGCTGTATCGCACCGGTGATCTGGTGCGTCGGGGGGCTGACGGTATCCGGTTTCTGGGCCGTGTCGACCATCAGGTAAAAATTCGCGGTCACCGCATTGAACTGGGCGAGATTGACGCGGCCCTTGATGCGCAGCCCGGCATTACCGCCGCTGTTGCCATCGCCCGCGAGGACCGCGACGGCGACATCCGGTTGGTGGCCTATTACACCGGCAGCCCTGCGGGCGATCTGCGCGCCGCACTGGCGCAGCGCCTGCCCGCGCATATGGTGCCCGCGCATTTTGTGCCGCTGGCCGAAATGCCCTTGACCCCCAACAAGAAGATCGACCGCAAGGCCCTGCCTGCACCCGCCGCCGCGCAACAACCCGCACAAAACGCGGCCATTGCGGCACCTGCGGGGGCAGATAACGACACGGCGGGCCAGATTGCCGCCATCTGGTGCGATGTGCTGGGTGTGGTGCAGGTTGGTCCGGCGGATAATTTCTTTCACCTGGGGGGGCATTCGTTGCTGGCCGTTCAGGCACACCGCGAAATGCGCGCCCGCCTGAACATACCCGGCCTGTCTATCACCGATTTGTTCCGCTTTCCGGTGCTGGGCGAACTTGCGCGCCATCTGGACAGCAAACTGCGCCCGCTTGCCGCTGTCCGTATTCCCGCCCCTGTTCAGCAAACCGGCAGCCCGACGCCGCCCCATGCTGCACCACCCGCGCCGCAAGCAGCGCCAGCAGACAGAATGCAGGCCATGGCCCGACGGCGCGCCATGCGCGCAGAAAGGACCGGCAGAGGATGATCCAACAACGCTTTTGCCTTGCAGAATATGCCCGCCCCCTGTTCAGCGACAGGGTTGCCATGGGCTGGGCCGACCCGAAGGCCCCCATGCCGCGCCTGATGGGCGACGAAGTGCTGGCCATTGAACAGGTCGCCGCCCGACGCGCGCGCGAATTCGCCGCCGGACGCGCCGCTGCACGCAGCGCCATGGAACAGCTTGGCCATATGCCGCGCCCCGTGCTGCACGGCGATGATCGCGCGCCCATCTGGCCCGCCGGTATGACAGGGTCCATCACGCATACCGACCATGACGCGCTGGCCGTGGTGACAGACGACCCCGCCATTCTGGCCCTGGGCCTTGATATGGAACCCACCGCCCCGCTGGAGCCGAACCTGTGGCCGGTCATCTGCACGCAAAACGATCTGCTGTGGCTGGCAGGGCTTGGCCCGACCCAGCGCGGAAATTTTGTGAAGCTTTTGTTCTCGGCCAAGGAGGCAGTTTACAAGGCGCAGTATCAGATCAGCCGGTGCATGCTGGATTTTCACGCCCTTGACCTGACACCCGATCTGGCATCTGGCCGCTTTGTCGCGACGTTACGTCAGGACGTGCCGCATCTGGCCGCAGGCACCCGATTCGATGGCCGCTTTTCGATTCTTGCCAGTTCCATCATCACGGCCGTCGAAATACACCGTGGCTAAGGCATTGGCGGTCGCATTTGTAGCACGTTTGGCAAGCTGGCCCGTCTATGGATAGTAGTTGCAAAAGGTGTCGCCCCTACATCTGATCAACACCTTGGTAACAAGCGCGACATCATGACCAATTCTTCAAAAACATTGGTAAAATCACGCGATTATCTGATATAATTCGCGCACAACCAAACCAGAGGCAGCTTGCTGTTAGTTTGTTAACCAACCGGTCATTAGAATCGGCAACAGCAAATCAGAGTCAGAAAGAATCGAGGGCAGAATGAAGAAAACACTGATTGCCGCCACCCTTTCGGCATTCATTATCCCCGCAATCCCGACACCAGCCACCGCCAGCGCAATAGAATCCGCGTGCCTGCGGTCGGACCGCGCACAGGCGACGCGCGCAATGTGCCGGTGCATCGGGTCTGTTGCGAATGAAACGCTGACACGCGCCGAACAACGCCGTGCGGCTGCGTTTTTCCGTGATCCGCAGCTGGCACAGGATGTGCGCATGTCCAAAAGCGACCGCGACAACGCGTTCTGGGCGCGGTATCGCGCATTCGGGGACCGCGCCGAACAATTCTGCACAGGCCGCTGAATCGTATAGGGGACACGCGTTTTCAGAAATGTCCCGTCAGCTTTTTGACCCCGAACCATGTTCGGGGTCTTATTATTTTCTAGAGCATATCACGTTCATTCGCATTCACGAGACATGCTCTGACTTATTGATTGCGCATGTTCGAGAAGCTCAAAACCGGTTCCCACTTTTGAGCAACATGCTCTAGTCATGGCTATGGGTATGGCCGTGATCATGGTTGTGATCATCCCCGCCGCCGTGATCGGTGGTGCGTTCCAGATCGACCGGGATAATCACTTCAAGATCGTCACCATTCTCAAGAACAAGCGTCACGGACACTTCATCACCGTGGCTTAGGGTCTGGTTAAGGCCCAGAAACATGACATGGTCACCGCCGCGCGCAAGCGCGTGCATGCCTTCGGCAGGCACGGTGAACCCTTCTTCAACCTCGACCATGCGCATGACGCCATCGGCATCTTCAAGATGGGTGTGCAATTCCACGCGCTGCGCCACATCGGACCGCGCGCCTATGATGCGGCAATCTGTTGCTGAATGGTTCACAACATGCATAAACGCGGCACCCGATTGCGACATCGCGGTCGATGTGCGCGCATAGGCGTCATGAACTTCCAACTCGCACGCGAAAGCGGGCAGGGCAAATGTAACTGCCGCAGCAGTCGTCATCGTTAACTTTTTCATTCTGTGGTTCCTTGTCTGACAGATAAATCCCGTGCAATCAGACAAATTCCGGCGGCGCGCGCGATCTGGCCCAGAACCCCGCCGCACCCGCATGCCAGACCGGCGCGCCCGCGTCCCATGTCATGCGGTAGGCGCGCGAAACAGCGGCAGGCAACAGCACCGAAGCAGGCAGACCAGCGGCAACAGTCATCACACAATCGGGGCAGGGCAGCGTATGTTCAACGGGATTGCCGTCTGCATCAATCGTGATGGAGACCAGACCATAGCCCGTCCAGATAACAAGCGTCTGCGCACCCGCAGCAAGATGGCGCGCCTGAACAAAACCGATACTGGCCAGCGCCAATGACAGCGCCAGCGCAACAACGGACAGGCTACGCATTAGTTTGAACATGGTGGCAATCTATGCCTTTGGCCGGATCATGAAAAGCAGCATCTTAGGGTATCATACGCTTTATCGCCGCGACATGTTCGCCCGATGCGGCCGCCGCGTTCTGGGTCAGGGCGGTTGCGTCCTGCATCAGGGCCTCTGGTTCGGCCAGCCGGTCCACCAGCCCCCATGACAGCGCCTCAGACGCATCAATGCGCGCGCCTGCCATAAGGATCATCTTGGCGCGCGCCGGTCCCACCAATGCGGCCAATCGCGCGGGGTCGGACGGTTGCGGCAGAAACCCCAGTTTCATGACCGGATAGAAGAACTTCGCCTGCGGCACCGCCACACGCAGATCACATGCCAGCGCCATGCCAAACGCGCCGCCCGCCAGCGTGCCGTTCAACGCCGCAATCGTCAGGCAGGGGGCCGCAGCAACCCGCCCCGACAGCGCTTCCCACAGGCCCGATGTGGCCAATCCCGCGCGCGCTTCATCCAGATCGGCGCCCGCGCTGAACACCTTGCCGCGCCCTGTCAGAACCAGCGCACGCGCCCCTGCATGACAGGCCGCGTCAACTGCGTCGCACAAATCTTGAAGCATCAACGCGGTCAGTGAATTGGCCTTGTCCGGCCTGTCCAGTGTCAGGGTCCAGACACCGCCCGCATCGTGCACATGAATCATTGCACGCCCACACGCGCGCGAATATCGGGCTGGCGCAAGGACACTTCGCGCCCGATCCAGTCATCGGAATCCGGTGTGCACATCCAGACCAGCGCCTGCGCGGCCCATTCGGGCGGGATATGCGCCGACCAGTCCAACTGGCTGACCGCATTCACGCCGCTGGCCTTGATGTCGCGCTGCATATCGGTGGCGACTGTGCCGGGCGACAGGCTTAGGATGCGCAGGCCATGCGCGCGCGCTTCGGTATCGGCCACGCGGGTCAGCATCAACGCACCGGCCTTGGAGCTGCAATAGGCGCCCCACCCTTCCAGCGGGTTATGCGCAGCCCCCGACCCCACGGTTATGATACTGCCGCCGCCCTGCGCCTGCATGACCGGCAGTGCCGCGCGCATGCCGTGAAACACGCCCTTCAGGTTTATGTCGATCAAACGCCCGAATTCATCAGGGGAAACATCGGATAGCAGGCCAATGGGGTCAATCAGGCCCGCGTTATTGACCAGCACATCCAGCCGCCCGAAGCGCTGGCACATGGCGTCAATCGCGGCTTGCACAGCGGCAAAATCGGCCACGTCACAAGGCACAGCCACCGCGCCGGTTTCACGCGCCAGCGCATCCAGCGCATCGACACTGCGCGCGGCCATGCCAACTTGCGCGCCTGCGGCCACAAATGCCCGCACTGCTGCGGCCCCTATGCCACGACTGGCCCCGGTGATCAGAACCACCTTGCCCGCCAGTGAAGATGCATCAAACCCCATTCCTGCCCCCGTCATTCAGTAATCCCGTTCAAAAAACAGCCCGACACCCACACGGCCCTGATTGTCGACTCGCCCGCGCGCGGTCAGCGATGGCGACAAGTCAATACTGATTGACACTTCGCTGTCGCCCTGTGGTTCCAGTTCAAGATCTGTATAGATGTTATCCGTCAGATAGCGCCCCAACCGGATAGAGGTGTCACCATCTTCATCGGTGCGCACATCCAGATCATCAAGCCCGATGTTGCGGCGCAGGCGTTCAAGGATACCTTCGCTGCGCCCCGACAATGTGGCCAGCGATGATGCCAGCTGTGCTGCCTGAAACACGCTGAGTGTTTCAAACCCGCGCCCGAACAAAAGCAGCGACAGAACTTCTTCTTCTGGCAGTTCCGGCGTGGACTCAAACCTGATTTCCGGCGAATCCGCGCGCCCTTCCAGCACAATACGCGCGGTCACGCCCGTGCGTTCGGTCGACGCCACAAGCCGCACGAACGGCACCAGATCGCCTTGCAGGCTGGCAAACCCTTCGTTCAGGGTGAACCGGTTACCCAGCAGATCCAGCCGCCCGCGGATCAATGCGAACTGGCCAATGGGAATAGGGTCCGCAGTGGTGCCCGTCAGGCGCAACTGCCCACCAAGTTCGGCATCAAGGCCGCGCCCGCGAATGAAAATCCGGTTGGGCGCGTCAATCGTCAGATCCAGTGTCGACGGACGCCGCACACGACCATGGGTTTCGCCGGCAAAGATACCGGCCCGCTGGCGGGTTTCGCGCACCGCCGCCGTTTCGCCCTGATGCTGTATATTCGGCGGAATGAACCCGCGCGACACCAGACCAACACGCGGAATGCGAATTTCCGTGCCATCCAGCACCAGATTGCCCGCAAGGTTTGGCCCCTGTGTCAGCGCGCCGGTAATCGCGACCTGACCAGACACATCTGTCTGATACAATTGCGGGTCCTGAAGGCGAAAATCGGTCAGTTGCGCGCGCAAATCTGCGTTCAGGGGCGGCATCAAATCAATATTACCGGTCAAGGTGACAGTGCCGCCTGCAACCGCACGGCCCTGCACCTCAATCGCGGCCTGCCCGCCCGAAAGCTGGGCGCGTGCCGCAAGGTCGGTGATGCGGATATTCTGCTGAGGCAGGACAAGCTGCGCGCCCGTTGCCTCGGCCGTGCCGGTGACGGAACCAAGCGCAAGCGGGCCGTTCAGTGCCACATCAAACCGCGCCGGTCCCTGCACGGAACGCGGTTCAATGCGCGGATTGATCAATGCAATATCGCCGGTGCCACTGGCGCGCAGATCGCCGCGCAAATCACGCGAAATACTGCCTGCTGCCTGCACGGACAGCCCCGCCGGACCACTTGCCGCCAGATCAAGCGCGAACGCGTCGCCCGTGTCGCGCACATCACCCGACACGGTAACAGCGCCTGTAATACCGGGCACAATCAAGGCCAGATCACGCAGTTGCGCGTCAACATTCATCGCGGGGCGGCCTTGCGTGCTTTGGCCGGATATATTTGCGGTCAGGTTCGGTCCCGACAGGCGCGCATCTTCGATCATCAGTGTATCGGCGCGCTGAACAACGCGCGCGGTCAGTTGATTGGTGCCCGCCAGCACACGGTTTGCCATATCATTGCCAAGGCGCAGATCGCGCGCTGTCACGTCCAGATCAAGTGCGCGAGTGTCGCCTTCTTCGCGCAAGGCCACATCGCCGCGGACACTGCCGCCAAACCCCGGACGAACCGACCCAAGCGACCCAAGTGCAAATTCCGCATCCAGCCGCGATGCACCCGCCGCATAGCGCCCGTTGGCCGACAGGTTCAGCACGGCATTTTCTACGCTCAATGCTGCCAGATCAAACGCGGCACCATCGCGCTGTCCTTCAATCTGAAGGCGTGTTTCCCCGCGCAATGCACGGTTTGCATCCGGCTGGCCCACTGTCAGATCACGCGCGCGGGCCTCAATGGTCACCGATTCACGTTCCGGCGGGCCATCAATGGCAACGCGCGCATCAATCGCGCCACCAAACTCGCCACCAAGCACAGAAAGATCAGAAAAATCCAGATCACCGCGCAAACGGATATCCTGCGGCGTGACCTGCCCGCGCAGATCGGCGCGCAGTGTCTGGGCCTGCGCTGTCAGTTCATGTAATGTCACTGTCCCGCCGCGCCCGTCTGCATTCAATGAAATCACGCTTTCACCCGCCAGCAAACGGTCGAGCTGTTCCTGCCCGAATGTCAGGTCAACACCGCTGACGCTGGTTTGCACGCTGAAACTGTCGCGTTCCGGCCCGATGCGCCCTTCGGCGCGCGCGCGCACCGCACCCGACAGGTCCCGCCCCGCCAGACGCGACAGGCGCGAAATGTCCAGAAATTCCGCCTGACCATCGGCGAATACAACGCCATCTTCCAGCCGCGCGCGCCCGTTGATGGTGAAATTCCGCCCCTCCAGCAGGACACCGGGCAACAGCAGGGGCCGCCCTTCGCGCCAGATAAACGCGACAGACCCCGTCATGGAACTGCCCAGCGCTTCGGCCACGCCCTGATCGCGCGCCGACACGCCCAGCGCGGAAAAATCGATAAGCGCATCGACCACGTCGATATCTTCGCCAAACCCTTGTGATGTGATGCGTCCCAACCCGTTGACAAACAGGCTTTCGACCGAAATATCACCATTGTCGAACCCGATCAGGTCCAGCACAAGTTCCCAGTCATCGCTGGCGGACGCATCGAACCCCAGCCGCAAATCTGCCTGTTCAATGCTGGTATCCGACCCCGCAAGCGGCAGCCGCACACGCCCGCCATTGCGGTCCCGAATTTCGCCGCGCAGGTCAATCAGTTCGGGCAAATTATCCGTGCCCATGCGCACACGACCATCGAGCTTCAGTTTTTCGGTCTGAATGCTCAGATTATCCAGCGACAGGCGACCATCATCAAACCTGCGTGCCTGCGTGCGCAAACGGCTGTCATCACCGAAAAACGGGTGGAACTCCGGTTGCAGCAGCGGGCGCAGATCCCCGCCAAGGTCCAGCCGCACTGCCTGGGCAACGCCGGGCAGGGTGGTCTGCAAGCCAAATTCGCCCGCGACGCGGCGCTGTCCATCAGTATCCAGCGTGATTTCGGCCTCAAAACTATCAATCGGCCCTTCGCCCTGCACGCGCAGCGCGGCAGATGGCAGGTCCGGCACATCCAGCAGGGTTACCGCCAACCCGCCCTCTGCTTCCTGAACATTCAGGTCCAGCGACAGCACGCGCGTGTCATTGGAAAAGCTGGCATCCAGCAGAAACTGGCCTTCGACATCATCCAGCCGGTCAATCTGTAACCTTGCATCACCTTCACCACCGGCCAGGGCTGCGCGGCCACTGACGCCTGCGCGCAATTCCTGACCAAGCAGGGGGGCACCCAGAACCACCTCGTCAAACGTCAACTGCCCCAGATTGATGGACACAGGCAGTTCAGGCAGTTCAAAACGCCGCATCGGCACCAGTTCGTCCGAGTCCTCGCCCACCGGCGCACGCAAAACTTCGACACGTTCGGCCGAAATCTCGGCTATTTCGATGCGGCGCTGGAACAGGGCAGACCGGTTCCATTGCAGTGCCGCACCTGTGACCCGCAGCCAGATACCCTCATCATCCTCGATCGTCATCTGATCGAATGTCGCGCGCGATGACAATGCGCCCTGAAACCCTGTAATCCGGACCGCACGGCCACGGTCAGACAAACTGTCCTGCAACAGGCGCGTCAGAAAACCCACATCGCTTTCGCCGGGATCAGGGGCAATGTCTTCCAGTCCCTGCGCCGTCAAATTCGCAGGAAAAGCCATCATCAGGCAGATAAGCGCCAACGATATGATGTGCAAAACCCGCGTCAAAACGCCTGCCCTATGCCCAGATACAATTGCGGGCCGCGCCCCGTGTCCCCGCGCACAGGCATACCAACATCCAGCCGAAGCGGGCCAACGGGGGTTTCATATCGCAGCCCCACGCCAGCGCCCGCATGCCAGCCCGACGGGCCGGTAAATGCCCCTTCGGACACATAGCCTGCATCGGCAAATGCTGTCAGGCCAATGGTTTCGGTCGCGCGCATCCGCCCTTCCAGTGACAGCGCCGCAAAACCACGCCCACCGGAACGCACACCATCCGGCGACACACCCAGCGACCGGAAAGGCTGGCCCCGAACGGACCCGCCACCACCGGAATAAAACAGGAAATCACGCGGCGTGCGGTCAATATTGGCCCCAATAATGGCCCCTGCCTGCGCGCGCCCAGCCAGAACAAACCGATCATCCTCGCCAAAACCGTAATAGCTGCGGGCATCCAGATACGCACGCGCCCCGCTATCTGCCGCTGAAATACCAAGAAACGGCGTCAGTTCTGCCTGAAGATAGGTGCCGCTTGTGGGCGCGCGATCGTCATCGCGCCGGTCCCATTCCACACTCAGCGGCAAAAGCAGCAATCGGTAATTCCGCCGGATGTCCAGATCATTGCCAAAACGCGCGCGTTCAACCAGCGCACCAATACCTGCCCCGAATGTCAGCTGGTCATTGAACCGGTGCGACAGGCCGATGTCCAGCCGCGCACGACGGGCGATGAAATCATCCTCGCGCTCGTTCTCGACCAATGCACCAAGGTTCAGGGTGGTGTCTGGCGTGAATGTGGCGGGGCGCGAAAATTCCAGCGCAAGCCGGTAATCACGCCCGCCACGCCGCGCGGCAAGTCCGCCAACCATCGCTTCGATGCGGAACCGTTCCGCACCGCCCAACAGGTTGCGGTGCAACCAGAACCCCGTAAGCTTGGCACCGCTTTCGGTGTCCAACTCGATACTTGCGCCAATGCGGCGCAAGGGGGCCTCGACAACAGCGGCGTTTATGTCCAGTGACCCGTCGGGATTGCCGTCCTCGGCTTCGCGCAGGGCCACCGACGCAAAGGTGCCGGTGCGGCGCAACCGTTCGGCTGCGCGCTGCACATCATCGGGCGAAAACACCTCGCCGGTGGGCAGGCCCGCGATTTTGACAATCCGGTTCGGGCGCGTGCGTTCCTGCCCGCTGGGGCGCAACTTGCCGAATGTGAAACGGGGTCCGGGGTCTACCGATACATCGACATCAAGTTCCTGTGCAGTGTGGCGCGCGGTAATCTGCTGGCTGACAGGTTCGGCTTTCGCATGGCCCAGATCACGCCAGCCATCTATCGCCACCTCGGCGGTATCGCGGATGATTGTGCTGCGCGCGGAGCGTCCGGGGGCAAACCCGTCGGGCAGGTCGGTTTCAGGCGCAAGCGGTCCGATCTGCGCACGCCCGAACACAAAAGGCGGCCCCACAGACAATTGCACATCGATTACATCGATCGTGTCAGGCGGGTTCAGGGGCGAGATGTCAGCCGCCTCGCGCCCGTTGATACGAATGCTGATTACCGGCGCATAATAGCCCGCTTCATAGAACAGGCCGATCAGCTGACCATATTCTGCACGCGCAATCGTGAACACTTCAAACGGGTCGGACAGCCCGTCATCGCGCGCAGCGCGCAGCAAGGACGCTTGCTGCAAGTCGCGCTCCAGTGCGCTGTCCCCACCATTGACTGAAAATCGCAAGTCTTCAAACCCTGCCGCAGGCTGGGCAAGAACCATAGCAAATACAAGTGTTTGCGCCATAACGGCCAGTCGACCGCGTGCGCACCCCTGTAGTTTTTTCAAGTGGTTATCCACCCTTAAATGACGGCGACTACGCATTCCTTGTTTGTTGTTGCAGATCAACACTGACTGGACAACTCGAAACTTCCGGGGCTGGCAACACTCTGCCAGTTATCGGGCCTTAAGCAATACACCCGCGCGCCCTTGTTGGGTGGGGGTTCGGGTGCTATGTCGCACGCAAGAATTCATCTGAATAAAGGAGCTTGGGCGGATGTCTCAAGACTATGTAATCAAGGATATTGCGCTGGCAGATTTCGGGCGCAAGGAAATCGATATTGCCGAGACGGAAATGCCCGGTCTGATGTCCCTGCGCGAAGAATACGGTGCCGCCCAACCCCTGAAGGGGGCGCGGATTGCCGGATCGCTGCATATGACCATCCAGACCGCAGTTCTGATTGAAACGCTGGTCGCCCTTGGTGCTGATGTGCGCTGGGCATCGTGCAACATTTATTCCACGCAGGACCACGCTGCCGCAGCGATTGCCGCCGGCGGCACACCTGTTTTCGCCATCAAGGGCGAAACACTGGAAGAATACTGGACATATACTGACCAGATCTTCCATTTCGCAGATGGCGCGAACATGATTTTGGACGATGGTGGCGATGCCACAATGTATATCCTTTTGGGCGCGCGGGTCGAAGCGGGCGAAACAGACCTGATCGCCACCCCCACCAGCGAAGAAGAAGAATACCTGTTCGCACAGATCAAAAAGCGCCTTGCCGCAAGCCCCGGCTGGTTTGCGCGCCAGCGCGACCTGATCAAGGGCGTGTCCGAGGAAACCACCACCGGCGTTCACCGCCTGTATGAATTGCACAAGAAAGGGCAGCTTCCTTTCCCTGCAATCAACGTCAATGACAGCGTCACCAAGTCGAAATTCGACAACAAATACGGCTGCAAGGAATCGCTGGTTGACGGCATTCGCCGCGCCACCGACACCATGATGGCGGGCAAAGTGGCTGTGGTGTGCGGCTATGGCGATGTTGGCAAAGGGTCTGCCGCCAGCCTTCAGGGCGCGGGCGCGCGGGTCAAAGTCACCGAAGTCGACCCGATCTGCGCATTGCAGGCCGCAATGGACGGGTTCGAGGTTGTTTTGCTGGAGGATGTGGTGAAATCCGCCGACATCTTCATCACCACCACCGGCAACAAGGACGTCATCCGCATCGAGCATATGCGCGAGATGAAGGATATGGCGATTGTCGGAAATATCGGCCATTTCGACAATGAAATTCAGGTAGCGGCGCTGAAAAACCACAAATGGACCAATATCAAGGACCAGGTGGACATGATCGAAATGCCGTCAGGCAACCGCATGATCCTGCTAAGTCAGGGCCGTCTGCTGAACCTTGGCAATGCCACGGGCCACCCCAGTTTTGTGATGTCGGCCAGCTTCACCAATCAGGTGCTGGCGCAGATCGAATTGTGGGCCAAAGGTAGCGAGTATGCCCCCGGCGTGTTCATCCTGCCCAAGGCGCTGGATGAAAAGGTTGCCCGCCTGCATCTGGGGCGTATCGGTGTGAAGCTGACGGAACTCAAGCAGGATCAGGCCGATTACATCGGCGTTCCTGTCGACGGGCCGTTCAAGCCAGAGCATTATCGCTACTGATCAGAGCTTTGCTCATGGAAAAGGGGGTGCGCAGGCACCCCCTTTTGGTTTGTCTGGCCCTGCGCTGCGCTACGGGCAGTTTTGAGTATTTCAGGCAAGATGAAATCCTGCCGGAGTGTCACTGTCAGGGTTTTTCGGGGCTTAGGCCCAGATGCCGTGTCCCGCGCGCTGCGGCCAGCGTGATCTGGTGCTGGCGTTCGCGGAATGCCGCGCGGCGCGCGGTGGTGAATTCATCCACACAATGGTGACATTGCACGCCCTGTTCATATTCGGGCCTGTGCGTGTCTTCGGGCCAAAGCGGGCGGCGACAAGCGTGGCACATGACATGCGGGCCAGGTTTCAGCCCGTGTTCAACGGACACACGCTGGTCAAACACGAAACATGCGCCCTGCCACATACTTTGATCGGCGGGCACATCTTCCAGATATTTCAGAATCCCGCCTTGCAGATGATACACATCGCTTATGCCTTGTTGCAGCAGGAAATTTGTGGACTTTTCGCACCGGATGCCACCTGTGCAGAACATCGCAATACGTTTGTTGTGAAAGCGTTCGCGGTTTTCTTCCCACCATTTCGGGAAGTCGCGGAAGGATTTTGTTTCGGGGTCAATCGCGCCCTCGAATGTGCCAATGGCCACTTCGTAATCATTGCGCGTGTCGATCACGGCCACATCCGGCGCGCTGATCAGCTCGTTCCAGTCCTGCGGCGCGACATAATGGCCGGTGCCTGCGCGGGGGTCGACATCTGGCTGGCCCATGGTGACGATTTCACGTTTCAGCCGCACTTTCATGCGCCCGAAGGGCATGGTTTCTGCCGGGCTTTCCTTCCAGTCCAGATCCGCACAGCCGGGCAGGGCGCGAATATGCGCCAGCATCGCATCTATACCCGCGCGCGTGCCGGCGATGGTGCCATTGATCCCCTCGCGCGCCAGCAAAAGCGACCCTTTGACGCCGTGGGTTTGCGCAAGCGTCAGCAACGGGCCCCGCAACGTTGCGGGGTCATCGAATCGGGTAAAATGATAAAGTGCGGCAACTGTCAGCATGCCTTTGCATTTACTGCCGAGTTTTGCGCGGCGCAAGCCTGCGGGATTGACGCAGCCCGATTGTGTGCGTAGCCATGAGCCGACAGACAGGAGGGCACAAGATGACGCATGCGCTGGTTGTGATCGACATGCAAAACGACTTTTGCCCCGGCGGTGCACTGGCCGTGACCGATGGGGACACGGTTGTTGCGGGAATTAACGCCCGGATGGCGCAGGCAAGCGCTGTCATTCTGACACAGGATTGGCACCCGGCAGGGCATTCATCCTTCGCCAGCCAGCATAAGGGGCGCGCACCGATGGAGTCGGTGATGATGCCTTACGGTCCGCAAGTGCTGTGGCCGGACCATTGCGTGCAGGGCACCGAAGGCGCCCAGTTTCACGCAGGTCTGGACACCGACCGCGCCGATCTGATTGTGCGCAAAGGGTTTCGCCGTGATATCGACAGCTATTCCGCCTTCTTTGAAAACAACCAGACCACGCCAACAGGGCTGGACGGGTATCTGCGCACACGCGGGATCACAGAACTGGACTTTGCGGGTCTGGCCACAGATTTCTGCGTGGCATGGTCCGCACTGGACGCGGCGCGTCTGGGCTACAAGGTGCGCGTTCTGACATCCCTGTGCCGCGGCATAGACGTGAACGGGTCCATGGTGCAGGCGCTTGATAATTTGCGCGCCGCCGGGGTGGAGCTGGTCTAGCCATGGATATTGCCACCCGCGTTTATAACCACCGCTGGAAAATGGACCCGATTGTGCGGTCCCTGATCGATACGGATTTCTATAAGCTGTTGATGTGCCAGTCGGTTTTTACCAACCATCCGCATACGCAAGTCACCTTCAGCCTGATTAACCGTGCCGCGCATATTCCACTGGCACGCCTGATCGACGAGGGGGAATTGCGCGAGCAACTGGACCACATTCGCACCCTTGGCCTGTCGCGCGGGGAATCCACGTTTTTGCGTGGCAATATGTTTTATGGCAAACGCCAGATGTTCCGCCCCGATTTCATGGAATGGTTCGAAGGGTTTCGCCTGCCGCCCTATCATCTGGAACGCGTGGGCGATCAGTATGAACTGACATTCGAGGGCACATGGTCCGAGGTGATGCTGTGGGAAATACCCGCCCTTGCCGTGTTGATGGAATTGCGGTCACGCGCCGTGCTGGGGCAAATGAAGCGGTTTGAACTTCAGGTGCTGTATGCCCGCGCAATGACGCGGCTGTGGGAAAAAATTGCCCGCCTGCAACGCCATGACACCCTGCGCATTGCGGATTTCGGCACGCGCAGACGGCATTCGTTTTTGTGGCAGGACTGGTGCGTGCAGGCCATGATGGAAGGGCTGGGCACACGGTTTGCAGGCACATCGAACTGCCTGATTGCCATGCGCCGCGAGGTGGAGGCCATCGGCACCAACGCGCATGAACTGCCCATGGTCTGCGCCGCCTTGGCAAAGGATGACGACGCGCTTGCCCGCGCGCCCTATCAGGTGCTGGCGGACTGGCAGGCCGAACATTCGGGCAATTTGCGCATTATCCTGCCCGACACATACGGCACGGCGGGTTTTCTGGAACGCGCGCCCGACTGGCTGTCGGACTGGACGGGTATTCGCATCGATTCGGGTGACCCTGTCGCTGGCGCGGAAACCGCTATTCGCTGGTGGCAGGATCGGGGGCAGGACCCGCGCGAAAAACTTATCATATTTTCGGACGGGCTGGATGTGGACCTGATTGAAGAATTGCACACCAGATTCGCCGGACGCGTGAAGGTCAGTTTCGGCTGGGGCACATTATTGACAAATGACTTTCGCGGATTGGCCGAAAACGACGGCCTGGCCCCCTTCAGCCTTGTGTGCAAAGCTGCGGCGGCAAACGGACACCCGACAGTCAAGCTGTCCGACAACCCGAACAAAGCAATGGGGCCAGCGGACGAGATTGCACGCTATAAACGTGTTTTTGGTCTGGGCGCGCAGACAGCACAACCTGTGATTGTTTAATTTCCGGTAACCGTAACAGCGGAATTCAGCATAAGCGACGCCATGTCACACCGATTTTTGGTGACAGACGCCCCAAGCTGTGGTGCAATATAACTGTCGCAATCAGAGAAGGAGGAATTTCAATGTCATTGGGTTCACATATTGCAGAACTCCGCCGAAAGCACGAGCACCTCTCTGAAAAGGTAGAAACAGCCCAACGAAGCCCTGGAATTGATGATCTGGAAGTGGCCGCCCTGAAGAAACAGAAGTTGCGGCTGAAAGAAGAAATCGAGCGTTTGTCCCACGCATAAAACGCTCTTTCCCTGTCAATGAAACGGCCCGCAAATGCGGGCCGTTTTTGTATTTCCGCAGGCGCGATTCAGGCGAAGAACTGCGCACCATTCGCGCTGATGGTCGACCCGTTAACGAAGCCCGCATCATCGGCCACCAGAAACGCCACGCAACGCGCAATTTCTTCCGGCTCTCCAAGGCGGCCTGTCGGAATCTGCCCGATAATGGCCTCTCGCACCTTTTCTGGCACAGCCATAACCATTTCGGTCGCAATGTATCCGGGGCAGACCGCATTGGCCGTAATGCCAAACCGCGCCCCCTCTTGTGCAAGGCTTTTCACGATGCCCAGATCACCCGCCTTGGTGGCGGCATAATTGACCTGTCCAAACTGGCCTTTTTGCCCGTTGATCGACGAAATCACCACGATGCGCCCGAATTTACGTTCACGCATACCGGGCCAGACAGGGTGGATTGTGTTGAACACACCGGTCAGGTTTGTGTCGATCACTTCGCGCCACTGTTCGGGCGTCATTTTGTGAAATGGCGCGTCACGGGTAATGCCCGCATTGGCCACAACAATGTCGATCGGGCCAAGATCGGCCTCGACCTGCGCAATGCCTGCCTTGGACGCGTCGTAATCAGCCGCGTTCCATTTATAGGTCTTGATGCCGGTCTCGCTGGTGAATGCTGCGGCTGCGTCGTCATTACCCGCATAGGTTGCAGCGACGGTGCATCCCTGTGCCTTCAGTGCCTTTGAAATAGCTGCGCCAATACCGCGTGATCCGCCAGTTACCAATGCCACTCTTGCCATGTTCTCCCCCCTCAGTCAGGAATTATGCTTAGAAACAATCGCTATCTAAAAGTGAAAGGTTGCGCAAGATTATTGCGCAACCTTTTTTTCTTAACGCTCCAGACACATGGCAACGCCCATGCCGCCGCCGATGCACAATGTTGCCAGACCCTTTTTCGCGTCACGGCGCTGCATTTCAAACAGCAACGTGTTCAGGATGCGGCAACCGGATGCACCAATCGGGTGACCAATGGCAATTGCGCCGCCATTCACGTTAACCTTGTCGACATCCCAGCCCATGTCCTTGTTCACAGCGCAGGCCTGCGCGGCAAAGGCTTCGTTCGCTTCGATCAGGTCCAGATCTTCGGGTTTCCAGCCAGCTTTGGCCAGTGCCTTGCGGCTGGCATAGATTGGCCCGACACCCATGACCGACGGGTCAAGGCCCGCAGTCGCGTAGCTGGCAATGCGCGCCAGCGGTGTCAGGCCGCGCTTTTCCGCTTCTTCCGCGCTCATCAGCATGACGGCTGCCGCGCCATCATTCAGGCCCGATGCATTGGCCGCAGTAACCGACCCGTCCTTCGCAAAGGCCGGACGCAGTTTTTGCATCGCGTCCATCGTGGCCCCGTGGCGGATATATTCATCCTGATCCACGACAATATCGCCCTTGCGGGTTTTCACGGTGAAGGGCGCGATTTCATCTGCAAATTTACCGGCTTTTTGCGCGGCTTCGGCCTTGTTCTGGCTGGCCACGGCAAAGATGTCTTGCTCTTCACGGCTGATTTGCCATTTCTCGGCCACGTTTTCGGCGGTCTGGCCCATGTGGTAGCCGTTGAAAGCATCCCAAAGCCCGTCGCGGATCATGGAGTCGATCATTTTCATGTCGCCCATTTTCTGCCCGGCCCGCAAATGCGCGACATGGGGGCTAAGGGTCATGTTTTCCTGCCCGCCCGCCAGCACAATGGCCGCGTCACCCAACTGGATATGCTGCGCACCCAGTGCGACCGCGCGCAGGCCGGACCCGCACACCTGATTGATGCTCCATGCGGCTGATTCAATGGGCAGGCCCGCGTTAATATGCGCCTGCCGCGCCGGGTTCTGGCCCTGACCTGCGGTCAGCACCTGGCCCAGAATGGTCTCGGACACGTCTGCCTTGTCGATGCCCGCGCGCGCGACAACGGCGTCCAGAATGGCCGCGCCCAGATCATGCGCCGGCGTATTGGCAAATGCCCCGCCAAAAGACCCGACAGCCGTGCGGGCAGCAGAAACGATAACGACATTGGTCATGGAGACTCCTCTCTCGATCAACAAAGCTCCTGATGACAAGGGCGGAATTGCCAAAACCCGCCATTCAGGGATGCGTCGGTTTTAACATGACCGTGCGTCAAGGCAATGAAACTTCCCGCAATGCTGGCGCAATCAGCCGCACTTGCCATGGAATACGCAAGATTTATGGGGCAAAAGGGGCCGTTTGTCGCGGGTTAACCAACAGTTTGTTTCCACGATTCGCATTCCTGCCCATGGACACAGGCGTTAATTTTAAGCTAAAACGCACTCGGAGGTTCATATTGGACAAACGAAACGCAAAATATCATCTGGGCCAGGTTGTGCGCCATCGAAAGCACCCGTTTCGCGGGGTGATTTTTGATGTTGATCCTGCATTTTCGAATACAGAAGAATGGTATGATGCCATTCCAGAAGACAGCCGCCCGCGCAAGGACCAGCCGTTTTATCATCTGCTGGCAGAAAACGACGAAAGTTTTTATGTCGCCTATGTGTCCGAGCAGAATCTTGTTCTGGACGATTCCGGCCAGCCGCTGGAACATCCCGACCTGCACGAATTGTTCGGGGATTTCCGCGAGGGCAGCTATCCGCTACAGATTCATATGAACTAGGACTGCGCCACCCCGTCGGGCGGTATGTGCATTCCATTGCGATTGGACCTGTCGTGTTCATCCACAGTCACGCGACAGGTGCAAATCCATCGACAGCGGCCGTTTGACGAACGGAAACGCGGTTCCCAAATTGCGCAAATATGTCCTGATTACACCTTGGTGTTCAGGCCTGTGGCGGCGCGGCGTCTTGCGGCTCTGAAGCCTGTGCACCCTGGCTTGAAGGCGGATCTGCCATGACATAAAATTGCAGAATATTATTGCCCCCCTTGCGCGCATAAGCCAGATCGCGCGTCAGGGCATTTATCAACGACCAGCCATACCCCCCTTCGCAAAGGCTGTCTGGGTCGGGCATGCTTTGATCCAGTGTGAACGGATTGAACGCTGCGCCAGAATCGCTGACGACACATTTAACGCCACCGGCTACCAGCGTCAGATGCAGGTTTATCTTGCCCTGATGATGTTCATATCCATGGCGGGCAATATTGCTAAGCACTTCTGCAAGCACCAATGCCAGATCATCATGCAGTTGCGGCTGTGTTGTGCTTGCCTTCAGAAAGGCATCGACAGATGCAAGGACATCCCTGATTTTGATAAGGCTACTTTTGCTTTCAAGCGCGAGTATCTTGTCGTTGTGCATAATCTGCCGCCTGTGCTGTATTGCATATGGGGCAATTTCCCCACCCTACACGAATTTATTGTACAGCAGAAAGTCCGTGGGTGTCGGGAAGCTGGTCATGGATTCGAAAGACAGTGTCCATTCTGGTAAGGCGAAAGACCTTCATGACACTTGCACTGGGTGCCGCAAGTTCCAGCGGGCGTTCGGACCCCAGCAATTTCATGGCACCGACGATGGCGCCAAGTCCGCTGCTGTCCATGAATTCAACATGTGACAGGCCCAGTATCACAGGGCTTCCGGGACTGGATGTTGCGCTTCGGATCGCATCTTTGAATGACAGCGCGACGGCTGCATCCAGACGCGTTTCCAGCACATCAATGACCAAAGCCCCCCCTGATTGACCTATTGAAAACTGCATGTAATGTGCTTCCTTTTCATTGCCTATGGCAAGCTTAGGCGGCAAAGATTACCAAGAAGTTGCCAAAGCCAGTGATAATCAGGGAGCAGACTATGGAGAAGGTGGCAATTCTGGGGGCCGCACGCACCGCGATGGGCGGGCTACGGGGCGTTTTTGCCGATGTTCCGGCAGCAAAACTTGGCGGCGCGGCAATTTCCGGCGCGCTGCGCGATGCGGGGCTGCCCGACAGCACGGCAGTGCAGGAATTGCTGATGGGCTGCGTGTTGCCCGCAGGGCAGGGGCAGGCCCCCGCGCGGCAAGCTGGATTTGCCGCCGGACTGGCCCAGGACGTGCCCGCAACAACGCTGAACAAGATGTGTGGATCAGGCATGAAAGCCGCGATGGTTGCCCATGATCAGATCGCACCGGGACAGGCGGGCATCATTGTGGCCGGCGGCATGGAAAGCATGAGTCTCGCGCCGTATCTGTTGCCGAAAATGCGCGCGGGTGCGCGGCTGGGGCATGGGCAGGTGATTGACCACATGTTCCTTGACGGGCTGGAAGATGCCTATGACAAAGGCCGCCTGATGGGCAGTTTTGCCGAAGATTGCGCCGATCATTACGGGTTCAGCCGCGAAGATCAGGACACATATGCGCTGGAATCCCTGTCAAACGCACTGTCTGCGATGGAAAATGGTGCATTTGCGCGTGAAATCGCGCCCGTTACCGTGACATCGCGCAAAGGCGAACAGGTGGTCACAGATGACGAGCAGCCCCGCGCCGCACGCCCCGACAAGATACCCCAGCTGAAACCGGCATTCCGCAAGGGCGGCACTGTCACGGCGGCCAATTCATCCAGCATATCGGATGGGGCCGCGGCGCTGGCACTTTCATCAGCCACCACCGCGCAGGCGCTGGAAATTACACCACGCGGCTGGATTTGCGGACATGCCAGCCACGCACAGGAACCCGGCTGGTTCACAACCGCGCCAGTACCCGCCGCACGCAAATTGCTGGACCGGCTGGGGTGGCAGGTGTCTGATGTGGACCTGTGGGAAGTGAATGAAGCATTTGCGGTGGTGCCCATGGCATTCATGCGTGAAATGGGGCTGCCGCGCGATGTGGTGAACATACATGGCGGGGCCTGCGCCCTTGGGCACCCGATCGGCGCATCGGGGGCGCGGATTATGGTGACATTGCTGAATGCGCTGGAACGCAACGGGTTGAAGCGCGGGATCGCGGCAATCTGCATTGGCGGTGGCGAGGGGACGGCAATTGCCATTGAACGCGGGTGAGTGTGCAAAGGGGCGCGCCCTTGCCCCCCATCGAGGGGGGACGCGGGCGCGAAGCGAAGGGCTGCGCCCTTGCTTCGGCATATTGGAGAGGTTCGACAATGCTTGATTACACGGCACTTTCGCAACGCATACATGCGCTGACCGACGGCGAAACCGACACCATTGCGCTGATGGCGACCATCGCCTGCGAGGTGCACCACAGTGACGCGCGCTTCAACTGGACGGGGTTTTACCGTGTCACCGCGCCAGAGATGCTGAAAATCGGCCCCTATCAGGGCGGGCATGGCTGTCTGGTTATCCCGTTTTCACGCGGTGTTTGCGGCGCCTGTGCACGCAGTGGTCAGGCGCAGCTTGTTGCCGATGTTCACGCTTTTGCAGACCATATCGCCTGTTCCAGCAGCACATTGTCGGAACTTGTCCTGCCAGTGCGCAACAGCAAAGGCCAGCTTATCGCGGTGTTCGACATTGACAGCGACCAGAGCAATGCCTTTACAGCGACAGACAGGGACGAATTACAAGCCATTTTGGACCGGACATTTGCACGGGAATTGACATGACACATCTTTGGGTCCGCGCCGAGCAACGCCCGCAGGAAGAGCGTGTGGGCATAACACCCGAAGGGGTTACTGCCCTTGTCGCGCAGGGCATTCGCGTAACCGTCGAGGACAGCCCGTGCCGCGCGCTGCCCCTTGCGCCCTTTCTGGCCGCTGGCGCGCAAGCCGCGCCCTATGGCAGCTGGCCCGACGCCCCGCAGGACGCCATCATCTTCGGGCTAAAGGAATTGCCAGAAGAGGGCAGCCCGTTGCGCCATCGCCACATCATGTTCGGTCATGCCTTCAAGGGCCAGCCCGCAGGCCAGCGCCTGCTGGCACGGTTCAAGGCTGGCGGGGGCGTTCTGTATGATCTGGAATACCTGACCAGCGATCAGGGCCGCCGTGTCGCGGCATTCGGATACTGGGCGGGCTATGCGGGCGCGGCCGTGTCGCTTCTGGCATTCGCGGCACAGGCGCGCGGGGGAATATGCCCCGCCGTTGCGCGTTTCAGTGACCGGCACGCGATGGCGCACGCGGTCGCAGACGCGCTGGCGGGGTTGAACGCGCCGCGCGTGCTGATCATCGGCGCATTGGGGCGCGTGGGAACAGGTGCGGCGGATCTGTGCGCCGCCGCAGGCGCCACCCTGACACGCTGGGACATGGCAGAAACCGCGCATGGCGGGCCATTCCCCGAAGTGCTGGAGCAAGATGTGTTCCTGAACTGCATTCTGGCCAGCCCCGGCACGCCGGTTTTTGTGAGTGAGAATGCACGCACCGCACCACGCGCATTGCGCGTTATCGGCGATATTGCCTGTGATCCGACATCGGAATTTTCGCCCGTCAAGGTCTATGACCGGGCCACAGATTGGGAAAGCCCCGTATTGCGGGTGTCACCCGATCCGGTTCTGGATGTGATGGCGATTGATAATCTGCCATCACTTCTGCCAGTGGAATCATCGCAGGATTTCGCAGGACAACTTCTGCCGCATCTGCTGGCGCTGGATGATATCAGCGCGGGGGTATGGGGTCGGGCACGGGCTGTGTTTGAACAGCATTGCGCATAACCACACGCGCGCGCTGAACCGCCAGAATACCTGCCATGATGACCACGACTCCGATGATGTCAAACAGCCCCAGCGATTCTGACAATAAGACCGCGGCGACCGCCACCCCGAAAAACGGGTTCAGGAAGTGATAGGTCGCGGCCCGCACCGCGCCAATACGCGCTACCAGCAAGAACCACACCCATGTCGCGGCCAGACCGGGCACCAGCACTGTGTAGCTAAACGCGCCCGCCAGTCGCCATGTCCAGTTCACATCGAAACTTTCAAATGCCATTGCAGGGCCGATCAGGATCGCGGAACCGACCAGCATTTGCAGCCCCACGATCATCAGCAAATTGCCCCCGCTGGCCGATGCGCCGCGCACCGACAGGGTTGCGACTGTCAACGCCACCACGCCCGCCACACATAACAACAGGCCAAACAGGTCAACCCCGCCAGACAGGCGCGCGCCCATGATGATGGCCACCCCGGCAAACCCTGCAAACAGGCCCAACACAGCCAGTGGCCGCAGCCGTTCGCGCAACACCAGCCAGCTTGCCAGCGCCACCAGCAGCGGCATGGTTGATGCGATGATAGCGGCAAGCGATGCTTCTATCGTTTGCATGGCAATGAAATTCAGCCCCAGATACAGCGCATTCTGTGACAGGCCGAAAATGAACGTCGCGCGCCATTGTGCAGGCGTCAGGTGCCAGCTTTGGCCCAGCGCGCGGGCAATCGCTATGCCAATCAGACCAGACACCAGAAACCGCAGCGACAGCGCCAGCATGGGCGGCGCATCTGCAACAATCATCCGCGCCGATGTGAAGGCCGATGACCACATAAACGCAAAGGCCAAGCCCATCAAAAGCGCGCGTATGTCCAAAACCTGCCCCTTCTTCGCTGCACATGTGAAGCGATAACGCGTTTTCGCAGCCGATGCCAGCGCAGGAATACCCGCGCCAGCGTCGGGCAGGGACGTGCCTATTTGGGGGGCAGGCGCGTTGCCCCGTCCAGCCGGATGGTGGTGCCATTCAGATAGGGGTTTTCAATAATCTGCGCGACCATCAGCGCGTATTCCATAGGGTCACCCAGCCGTGCGGGAAAGGGAATATTTGCGGCAATCGCGGCAGTGGTTTCTTCAGGCAGGCTTTCCATCATGGGCGTGCGGAACAGGCCCGGCGCAATGGCCATGCACCGGATACCCGCACGCGCGAAATCGCGCGCGGCAGGCAGGCACAACGCGGAAATGCCGCCCTTGGATGCGGCATAGGCGGCCTGACCCACCTGCCCGTCCTGCCATGCCGCAGACGATGTGTTGACCACCACGCCCCGTTCACCGCCGTCCAGCGGGTCCAGTGTCTGCATGACCGCCGCGCCATGGGCCATGACATTGAACGACCCGATAAGGTTGACGCGGATCACACGCTCGAACAACTCGGTTGACGGGGTGCCATCGCGGTTGACCACACGCGCGGCCAGCCCAATGCCTGCGCAATTCACAACTGCGCGCAATTGCCCGCGCGCATCGCGGACAGCCTGCGCAACAGCGTCGCCCACCTGCGCGGCATCGGACACATCCACCTGATAGGCACGTCCGCCGATTTCCGCCGCCACCTCTGCGCCGCGCGCGGCATCGAAATCGAAAATCGCCACTTCCGCGCCCTGACTGGCCAGATGGCGCGCGGTGGCCGCGCCCAAACCACTGCCGCCACCAGTGACGATTGCCAGATGTCCCTTGATCTGCATAGAAATTCCTCCTGCCTGAATGCGTCATGTTATGCCGCGCGGCACCCCTGCTGCCAAGCCCTGCTTGCCTGTTTGCGCGCCCTGTCCTATGTCAAACAAAAGCAAGAGGACCGCATGCCCCCACCCCGCGCCTGGCAAAGAATGCTGTCTGGCCGCAGGCTTGACCTGCTGGACCCGACACCCGTTGATATTGAGCTGGAGGACATCGCCCACGGCCTTGCCTTCGTTGCGCGCTGGAATGGCCAGACGCGGGGCGACTGGCCGTATTCCGTGGCCGAACATTCACTGCTGGTCGAAGAAATATTCACCCGCGCCGCGCCAAAGCCCGAACCGCGCTGGCAACTGGCGGCCTTGCTGCATGATGCCCCTGAATATGTCATTGGCGACATGATTTCGCCTGTCAAAGCGGCTGTCGGCCCCGGCTATGGCGCGCTGGATGACAGGCTGGCTGCGGCAATTCATATCCGCTTTGGTTTGCCCGCCACCTTGCCCGCCCAGATTAAACGCAAAATCAAAGCAGCAGACAAACTATCCGCCTGGATAGAAGCCACACAGATCGCAGGCTTTTCCGAGGCAGAGGCAAACCGCTTCTTTGGCCGCGCCCATCCACAGCTTGCCAGCGGCCTGCATTTGCATTTGCGCCCGCCCGCCAGAACGCGTGCCGCCTATGTTGCACGGTTTGAAACCCTGCTGGCCGCGCTATAATCCCGGCATACCCCAAAGAAGGACGCGCCATGACTGACCCGTTTGATACCCGCAAAGCTGTTGCTGCCGCATGGTTTCGTGAATTGCGCGACCAGATTGTCGCAGCATTCGAGGCGGTCGAGGACAGCCACACAACCGGCCCCATGTCCGACCACCCAGCCGGACGGTTTGAGGTGCGTGAAACCACCCGCAGCGGGCCGGACGGACAGGATGCCGGCGGCGGATTGATGAGTGTGATGCGCAATGGCCGCGTGTTCGAAAAAGTGGGCGTGAACGTATCGCAGGTCTACGGTCAGTTGGGTGATGCCGCGCAAGGGTCACTGACTGCGCGCAAGGAGATTCCGGGGCTGGAGGCGGACCCACGCTTCTGGGCCAGTGGTATTTCACTTGTCGCACATATGCAAAACCCCCATGTGCCCGCCGTGCATATGAACACCCGCATGTTCTGGACACCGGGCGGCTGGTGGTTTGGCGGCGGGTCCGATCTGAACCCCTGCATCGAATATGCCGAAGATACCGCTGATTTTCACAACACCCTGAAGGGGTATTGCGACCCGCATGGCGCGGATCTGTATCCCCGCTTCAAGGAATGGGCGGATGAGTATTTCTTCATCCCGCACCGGCAGCGCGCGCGGGGGGTGGGCGGTATTTTCTATGACGATTATTGCACAGGCAATTGGGACACGGATTTTGCCTTCACCCAGGATGTGGGCCGCGCATTCCTGCCCGCGTTTCTGGCGCAGGTGGAACGCCGCCGCAACATGGGCTGGGATGACGCCGACAAGGAAACACAGCTCATTCATCGCGGGTTATATGCGGAATATAACCTTGTCTATGATCGCGGCACCAAATTCGGGCTGCAAACCGGCCATGACCCGGACGCCGTGCTGATGTCGCTGCCGCCCTTCGCGCGCTGGGTGTGATAGGTAGGTAGGCAGGGGCTGAAGCTGTCATTCGCGCTTGGATAAAGCCCGCGCCATCGGTGGGCCGGGGTCTGCCGATCCGACGCTATAAGAATGCACTTTGTTCGGGCTGCATACTCCCAAGATCATAGGCTTGGCCTGCCATCAGCCAAATCGGCAGGCCGCGGGACGGCCCACCGATGACGCGGCGGCCTTCGGCCTTGATTCCGCGCCTTTGGCGTCCCCTTCGGGCCAATCACCCCCCGTATTTCCGCCAGATCGCGCCATCGCCCATAGCTTGCACAAAAGCGGCATGCGCGGTGCGCTCGTCCTCGCTTAGGCGCGGGGGCAGGGGCGTCGCGCGCTTTGGAAGGGGCTGGCGTGACTGGTTGGCACTGGCACTGCCGGATGATGAACTAAGCCCGAAATCGGGCTGTTGCCCGCCCAGAAGTTCCAGATACACCTCTGCCAGAATTTCACTGTCCAACAGCGCGCCGTGCAGAGTACGCGACGAATTGTCGATGGAAAACCGGCGGCACAGCGCATCCAGCGACGCGGGCGAGCCGGGAAATTTCTTGCGCGCCAGACTTAGCGTGTCAAAGGCGCGGTCATCAGGCAGGGGGGGTAGATTCAGCCAGCCCAGTTCGGCATTGATGAACCGCATATCAAAACTGGCATTGTGGATCACCAGCCGGTCGTCCCCGATAAAGGCCAGAAAATCCTGCACAATATGCTTGAATACCGGCTTGTCGCGCAGAAACTCATCGCCCAGCCCGTGCACGTCGAATGCTTCTTTCGGCATGGGGCGTTCGGGGTTGATATACTGGTGATAGGTATTCCCCGTGGGCATCAGGTTCACCAGTTCCACCACACCAATTTCGACAATCCGGTGCCCTTCGGTGGGTTCAAACCCTGTGGTTTCGGTGTCCATCACCAATTCACGCATCACTTGCCCCCAATTTCGCAATCACATCACGCACTTTGGCACGCGTGCTGTCCATATCAACCGTTTCAATGACAAAATCCGCGCGCGCACGTTTTTCCGCATCTGGCATCTGGCGCGACATGATCATGTCGAATTGCTCCGGCGTCATACCATCGCGGGCCAGCACGCGGGCGCGTTGAACATCTGGCGGGGCGGTCACAACCAGAACGCCATCAACCGGCGTGCCCCCTTCCAGCAGCAGCGGCACATCCAGCACCACCAAAGGGGCATCTGTGCACGCAATGAACGCGGCCCTGTCGGCAGCAACCAGCGGGTGCACCACCCCCTCCAGCCGGTGTAGGGCCGTGCTGTCCTGTGCAATCCAGCGCTTCAGCCGCGCACGGTCAATCGCGCCATTCACCACCGCTTGCGGGCATAACGCGCCCACAGGTTCCACGGCCGCGCCACCCTTCGCATAAAGCGCATGCACTGCCGCGTCTGCGTCCCATACCGGCACAGCTTCGTCGCGAAACATTTGCGCTGTGGTTGATTTTCCCATGCCAATGGACCCCGTCAGGCCCAGCACATAGGGCGTCATTGGCCCAACACCAATGCGCGCAGGGTGTCCGTTACTTCGGGTCTGTGCCCGAACCAGCGCTCAAAGCCCGGAACCGCCTGATGCAACAACATGCCCACCCCGTCAACAACAGGGTTTCCGCGCTGCTGTGCGTGTTGCAATAGGTCGGTCATCAGCGGTGTGTAAACAATATCGGTGACCAATGCCCCGGGCGACAGGCCATCAAGAGGCATGTCCAAGGCGGGGTTTCCCACCATCCCCAATGACGATGTGTTCACCAACAAACCCAGATCATCCAGCGCCTGTGCGCGGCCCTTCCAGTCGCGCACCACAACATTCGGCCCGAATTCGCGCGCCAACCCCTCTGCCCGCGTACGGGTCCGGTTGCACAGCCGTATTTGCGGAACGCCTGCATCCAAAAGCGCCACAATGATGGCCCGCGCGGCACCGCCTGCGCCCAGAACCAACGCTGGCGCGGCATCAGGCCGCCAATCGGGCGCGGATTGCCGCAAATTGGCTAAAAACCCGTAACCATCTGTATTATCGGCGTGAATACGCCCGTCAGGGCCAAATGTCAGCGTATTGGCCGCCCCGATGCGCGCAGCCACTTCCGAGATGTCATCAGCCAGCGCAAGCACCTTTTCCTTATGCGGTATGGTGACATTGACACCAACAAACCCCATATGCGGCAAGGCCCGTAACACTGGTTCCAGATCCTGCGCATCAACATGCAAGGGCACATAATGCCCGCGCAGGCCATGTTCACGCAGCCATGACCCATGCACCAGCGGCGATTTGCTATGCCCGATCGGGCTGCCGATAACGCCGGCCAGTGGTATCTTACTCATCCCTCGATCACCCCGCGCAAGGACAGATAATTCAACAATTCCAACAAAGGCAGGCCGAGTATGGTGAAATAATCGCCCTGCACCTGCGCAAACAGGCGCACGCCCTCCTCCTCCAGCTTATAGGCGCCGACAGACTCGGATATGCCGGGCCAGTTGCGCGCGATATAGCTGTCCAGAAAGCTGTCTGAAAACGGCCGCATCGTCAACCGCGCGACACCGACATGTCGCCAGACAGGCTCGCCGCCGCTATACAACACCGCCGCCGACAAAAGCTGGTGCGTTTGTCCGCGCAGTTGCAGCAATTGATCGCGGGCAGCTTGTTCGGTTTCGGGTTTTTCCAGGCACGCCCCCTTGAATGACAGAATCTGGTCGCAGCCAAGCACATACGACTCCGGTCTGCGTCCCGCCACTTTGCGCGCCTTGCTTTCGGCCAGCGTATCGGCCACGTCGCGCGGGCTTGCCCCTTCCATCAGCAGCGCATCGCGGATTGCGGCTTCATCCACGCGCGCGGGCTGCACATCAACATCAAGGCCCGCGTTGCGCAGCATTTGCGCACGAATACCGGAACCGGAAGCCAGAATAAACGACATGTGGATAACCTTGTGTGAATCCTGCCATGAAACCAATGAACAAAGGTTGGGTAACCCCGTTATCGGGGCTGTGCTGTCATCTTACCCACCACCATGCAAGGGTCCATGCCGAAAAATCCACATGTGGATGCAGCAATTCCCGGCATGTGGATAAATATACAAGCGATCTTCGGAATTTCAGATATTCTGTTTTTGTTCTAAATTAATATACTGATATTAAATATAAAAACTTATATCAACCACCTCTACGCAGCTTTCCAGCCTGTGTGTATAAGTGTGGATAACAATCTTATCCCCATATCAACAGGCCCTACTAACAACATCATTTCCTTTCTATATTTCTTTAATTATTTAGAAGACAGCTATCGAAAGGCCAAAAAATGCTCTCGACCCTCTATCCCTGGATCAAGGCGTTGCACATTATGGCAGTCATCAGCTGGATGGCTGGCCTGTTCTATCTGCCTCGGCTGTTTGTTTATCATGTGGAACGCGGCAGCGACGCTGCGGATATGAACCGCGTGTTTGAAACTATGGAAGAAAAGCTGCTGCGCGTGATCATGAACCCCGCCATGATTGTTGCATGGGCATCAGGGCTGACACTGGCTGCTATGCCATGGGTTCTGGATACTGGCGCGATCTGGCCCTATAGCAAGTTTCTCGCCCTGATTGGCATGACATGGTTCCATATGTGGTGTGCCAAACGCCGCCGCATCTTTGCCTTGGGTGAAAACACCCTGACTGGCCGGAATTACCGGATGATGAACGAAGTGCCGACCGTGTTGATGGTCGTCATCGTCTTGTCGGTGGTTGTGAAATTCTAGGCAGATTGACTCAATCATCATTTGGGTGTATAGCAAATTTGCTATGCCGTCCGGCAACAGCGTTTCACGTGAAACAACAACCGATTACCTCGCCACCCCTGTGATATGGGTATGCGGGCAAGCAGGATTTTCCATGTCTGATGTCATGACCCCCGATGAAGAATTCGAGTCCGAAGAGGCTGGAAGTCTTAACCTGGCCGATCTGAAGGCGAAAAGCCCGGCCGAATTGCTGGCCATGGCCGAATATTTGGAAATTGAAAACGCCCCGTCCATGCGCAAGGGCGAGATGATGTTTTCTATCCTGAAGGAACGCGCCGAAGAAGGCTGGACCATCTATGGTGATGGCGTGATCGAAGTGTTGCAAGACGGGTTCGGGTTTCTGCGTTCACCCGAGGCGAACTATCTGCCCGGACCAGATGATATTTATGTCTCTCCTGAAATGATCCGGCAGTATTCGCTGCGCAGTGGTGACACAATCGAAGGCGAAATTCAGGCACCGGCCGAAAATGAACGCTATTTCGCGATCACCAAAGTCACGCAGATCAATTTCGACGGCCCGGAAATGGCCCGTCACAAGGTTCATTTCGACAACCTGACGCCACTTTACCCTGATGAACGCCTGTGGATGGAAACAAGCGATCCTGCCACCAAGGACCGGTCGGCGCGGATCATTGATATTGTGTCACCCTTGGGTAAAGGGCAGCGCGCCCTGATTGTTGCGCCGCCGCGCACTGGTAAAACCGTTCTGCTGCAAAACATCGCCCACAGCATCGAGAAGAACCACCCTGATTGCTACCTTATCGTTCTGCTGATCGACGAGCGCCCGGAAGAGGTGACAGACATGCAACGCTCCGTCAAAGGAGAGGTGATCGCCTCGACCTTTGATGAGCCGGCGACGCGGCACGTTGCTGTGTCTGAAATGGTCATTGAAAAGGCCAAGCGCCTTGTGGAACACAAACGCGATGTTGTCATCTTGCTGGATTCGATCACCCGCCTTGGGCGCGCATTTAACACGGTTGTGCCCAGCTCTGGCAAGGTTCTGACCGGTGGTGTCGATGCGAACGCCCTACAGCGCCCCAAGCGCTTCTTTGGGGCCGCACGCAACATCGAAGAAGGAGGGTCACTGACCATTATTGCAACTGCCCTGATCGACACCGGCTCGCGCATGGATGAAGTGATCTTTGAAGAATTCAAAGGCACCGGTAACAGTGAAATCGTGCTGGACCGCAAAGTAGCGGACAAGCGCGTATTCCCCGCGATTGATATTCTGAAATCGGGCACCCGGAAAGAGGAACTGCTGGTCGAGAAGATTGACCTTCAGAAAACCTTTGTCTTGCGCCGTATCCTGAACCCGATGGGCACAACAGATGCGATCGAGTTCCTGATATCCAAGCTGAAGCAAACCAAGACAAACAGCGATTTCTTCGATTCTATGAACACATAAGGGGGCCGCGATGGATACGATTTTCGCGCTGGCCTCTGCCCGCGGGAAATCGGGCATCGCGGTCATTCGCCTGTCTGGCCCACGCGCGCATGACGTTCTGCGCGCGGTCGCAGGGGATGTGCCGCCATATCGACAGGCCGCCTTGCGCAAGATTGTAAATCAGGCGGGTGAATTGCTGGACCACGGGCTTGTTATTGCCTTTGCCAAGGGCGCTAGCTTCACCGGCGAGGATGTTGCAGAACTTATGGTTCATGGAAGCTTAGCAACCGTTTCGGCGGTTGAATCCTGCTTGGCGCAAGATCACGGGCTGCGACTGGCACAGGCAGGCGAATTCACCCGCCGCGCGCTGGAAAACGGCGTCATGGATCTGACGCAGGTAGAAGGGCTAAGCGACCTGCTGGATGCGGAAACCGAAAGCCAGCGCAGGCAAGCATTGCGGGTGCTGGACGGCGCGATAGGCAGGCTTGTGAATGGCTGGCGCGCCCATCTGCTGAAGGCCGCAGCGCTGGTCGAGGCAGGCATAGATTTTGTCGAAGAAGATGTTGGAAACTGGGATGATCAAATTCTGGCCGAACTTCAGTCCGTGCAAAACCAGCTTCAGGCGGAATTGGCGGGGCAGGGTGCGCGCGAACGTGTGCAGACGGGCTTTGAAATTGCAATCATCGGTTCGGTCAATGCCGGAAAATCCACGCTGTTAAACGCATTGGCGGGGCGCGATGCGGCCATCACATCCGATATTGCGGGAACAACCCGCGATGTGATCGAATTGCGCATGGATATCGGCGGGTTTGCCGTTACGCTGCTGGACACAGCGGGCTTGCGTCACACAGATGAGCAGATTGAATCCATCGGCATAGAGCGTGGGCAAAAACGCGCAAAAGATGCCGATTTTCGGCTTATATTGTGTGATTCGCCGAATGTACCACCCCCTGTAGATGCATTGCCCGGTGATATTGTCATGTTCAGCAAGGCAGATTTGTACCCGAACGTGTCTGGCGGCGTGTCCGGCGTGACGGGGCAGGGTCTTGATGCGCTGTTGCAACGCATAACGCATGAACTGTCCCAACGCGTCGCCCGTGATGGCGTGACCGTGCGCCGCAGACATCAGCAGGCGATGATATCTGCGCAATCAGCCTTGGCTGAAGCGATTGATAAACTGCATGCACAGGATTATATCGCAGAATTGTTAGCGGCGGATATTCGACAAACGATAAATGCGCTTGATTCGCTGATCGGCAAAATTGATGTCGAGGATCTGTTGGGGGATATCTTCAGTTCCTTCTGTATCGGCAAGTAGGAGTGTTTCACGTGAAACATTACGATGTCATTGTTATTGGCGGCGGTCATGCCGGAACAGAAGCTGCATTGGCGGCGGCCCGCATGGGTGCGCAGACGGCGCTTGTCACGTTTCGCAAGGATGACCTTGGTGTCATGTCCTGCAACCCCGCGATTGGCGGGCTGGGCAAGGGGCATTTGGTCCGCGAGATTGACGCGCTGGATGGGCTGATGGGACGCGCTGGTGATTTTGCCGCGATTCAATACCGGCTGTTGAACCGGTCCAAAGGGCCAGCCGTTCAGGGGCCAAGGGTTCAGGCCGACCGCAAGCGCTACCGGCAGTTCGTTGGTCAGGCGGTTCTGGCGACTGACGGGTTAAACGTTGTTGAGGGCGAAGTGACATCGCTGCTGCTGAAGGGCGACACGGTTGTCGGGGTCCAGTTGAATTCCGAAACGGATATATTTGCAAAATCCGTTGTTCTGACAACCGGCACCTTCCTGGGCGGCAAGGTTTTCATCGGTGATGTAACCTATCCCGCGGGACGTATGGGAAATGCGGCGTCCAGCATTCTGGCGCAACAGTTGCGCGGGCTCGGCCTGCCGATGGGGCGCTTGAAAACCGGAACCCCGCCACGATTGGACGGAAAAACAATAGCTTGGGATAAGCTGGAATCCCAACCGGGGGATGACGCGCCTGAATTCCTGTCCTTCCAGACGACAGGGGTGATAGCCGGTCAGGTATCCTGCGCAATCACCCACACGAATACCCGAACGCATGATATTGTGCGTGAAAACCTGTCGCGGTCGGCCATGTATGGCGGCCAGATCGAAGGGGTTGGACCGCGCTATTGCCCTTCGATTGAAGATAAGATTACCCGGTTTGCAGATAAGGATGCGCATCAGGTCTTTCTGGAACCGGAAGGGCTGGATGATGATACCGTCTATCCAAACGGAATATCGACATCCCTGCCAGCAGAGGTTCAGGAAGCCTATGTTCGCACCATTACGGGGCTGGAAGGTGTGCGGATTATCCAGCCGGGCTATGCGATTGAATATGATTACCTTGACCCACGCGCGTTGAAATCATCCCTGCAACTCAAGGCGTTAGGTGGGTTTTATCTGGCGGGGCAGATCAATGGAACAACCGGATACGAAGAGGCCGGTGCGCAGGGGCTGGTTGCAGGGTTGAATGCGGCGCTGAACGCCCAAGGGCGCGCGCCCGTTAGTTTCAGCCGCGCAGACAGCTATATCGGTGTCATGATTGATGACCTTATTGTCCGTGGCGTGGCAGAGCCGTATCGCATGTTCACATCGCGTGCCGAATATCGATTGTCGCTGCGCGTAGACAATGCCGATCAGCGCCTGACCCCGATCGGGCTGGAACTTGGCTGTGTGTCCGACAACCGCAAAGCGGCGTTTCAGGACAAGATTGAACGGCTGGACGCCGCCCGCGCCCGAATGCGCGCGGTCACTTTCACCTCTCGTCATTTGAACGCCCATGGCCATAAGGTCAGTGAAGATGGCGTCAGGCGCGACGCGCTGACATTGCTGGGCTTGTCGGGTTTCGATTTTGCCGCACTGGAACAGCTTGCGCCGGAACTGGTGAATATTGACCACAGCACCAAAGCGCAGCTTGAGAAGGAAATGGTCTATCACGCCTATCTTGAACGGCAGGATGCGCAGATCAGGGCCTTGAAGGCAGATGAGCATCGTAAATTTCCCGATGGTTTTGACTTTGGCAGCGTCAGCGGTTTGTCCAATGAACTGGTTGGAAAGTTATGCCGTGCGCAGCCTGAAACCCTTGCACACGCAGCCAGAATAGAGGGCATGACACCTGCGGCGCTGGTTTTGCTGCTGTCGCGGATGCAGCAACACGAAAAGCGCATTTCCGCATGACGGGCCAGACATTTGCAGGTGTCGATGTTTCACGTGAAACATTGGACCGCCTGAGGGCCTATGCGGATCTGCTTGCGAAATGGAACAGCAAGATTAATCTGGTTGCGCCCGCGACGATTCCAACCCTGTGGCAACGACATATCGAGGATTCGGCGCAGGTTTTCGGGCTTGCGCCGCAAACTGTTACGCATTGGGTTGATCTGGGGTCGGGGGGCGGCTTGCCGGGCGTGGTTTGCGCAATCATCGCGGCAGAGCATATGCCGGACTGCCGCTTTACCCTGATTGAAAGTGACAAGCGCAAATCAGCGTTCCTGATGGTGGTTGCGCGCGAATTGGGCTTAGGGTTCACTGTCCTTGACCAACGGGCAGAGGGTGTTTTGCCGCTGGGCGCAGGTGTTGTATCTGCCCGAGCTTTGGCCCCGTTGCCGCAATTGCTGACATGGGTCAAGCGACATGTCGCCGAAGGTGGAATAGCACTTTTGCCAAAGGGAAAAACATGGGAAGAAGAGGTTGATGCCGCCCGCGCTGATTGGCAATTTGACGTTATACCGCATATCAGCCAAACCGATCCGGCGGCACGCCTTCTAGAGATAAAGGAGCTTTCGCGTGTCTAATCCAGGAACCACCCGAATCATTGCGATTGCCAACCAAAAAGGCGGGGTGGGAAAGACGACAACAGCGATCAACCTTGCGTCTGCCCTGGCAGAACAGGGTATGCGGACCCTTTTGATTGACCTTGATCCGCAAGGCAATGCGTCCACAGGTCTGGGTGTCGAACCCGGTGCGCGAAAATACACGACATATGATCTGATCTTTGCAGAAGTTTCCGCCAAGAAAATTATTGTGCAAACAGAACAGGATGGCCTGTATCTTGTGCCTGCAACGACTGATCTGTCCTCGGCTGATATTGAGTTGATGTCGCGCGCGCGCCGGTCGCATTTGCTGCATGATGCGCTGCGCCAGCCCGATATTTTTCATGAGGGCTTTGATTACATTCTAATCGACTGCCCGCCATCATTAAGCCTGCTGACCGTGAATGCGATGGTCGCGTCGCATTCGGTTCTTGTGCCCTTGCAGGCTGAATTCTTCGCGCTGGAGGGGTTGTCGCAGCTTATGCTGACGATCCGCGAATTGCGCGACACCGCTAACCCAAGCCTTCGGATAGAGGGTATTTTGCTGACGATGTATGACAAGCGCAACAATCTGGCACAGCAGGTTGAAGAAGATGCGCGTGGAAATCTGGGTGACCTTGTTTTCAAGACGATCGTGCCCCGCAATGTCCGCATAAGCGAGGCGCCGTCATACGCGGTGCCGGTTCTGCGCTATGACACGCAGTCGAAAGGGGCCTTGGCCTATCGGCAGCTTGCACAAGAGTTGCTGGAAAAACATAATAAAACCCTGGGGGAAAGGGCAGTATCATGACCGAACGTAAGCCAGAACGTCGCGGATTGGGGCGCGGTTTGTCCGCGCTGATGGCCGATGTGGCCGCAACCGCGCAGAATGAAGGCACGCAGAGCGCACCCAAAACCCGTGATCAGGACATGCCGGTTGAAAAGCTGGTGCCAAACCCGGACCAGCCCCGACGGCATTTTGACGACACCGCACTGGCGGAACTTGCGGCCTCGATCAAGGAAAAGGGTGTCATCCAGCCGCTGATTGTCCGGCCAAAGGGTGATATGTTTGAAATTATCGCGGGCGAGCGGCGCTGGCGGGCGGCGCAGCGTGCGCAAGTGCATGAAGTGCCTGTAATCATTCGGGATTTTACTGACACAGAAGTGTTGGAAATCGCGATTATTGAGAATATCCAGCGTGCAGACCTGAACCCTGTCGAAGAGGCGATGGGGTATCGGCAGTTGATTGAACGGTTTGGCCATACGCAGGAAAAACTGGCCGAAGCGATGGGGAAAAGCCGCTCGCATATTGCGAACCTGATGCGCTTGCTGACATTGCCCGACGATGTTCAGGCCATGCTGAGAGAGGGGCGGTTAAGTGCTGGCCATGCGCGCGCCTTGATCACGGCTGATCTGCCGTCCACACTTGCCCGCAAGGTTGTGGCTGAAGGGCTAAGCGTGCGCCAGACGGAAGCTTTGGTAAAGAAGCCCGACTCTGCCACCGCCAAGAAATCCGCAACGCGCAAGAACGAAAAAGATGCCGATCTTATCGCCTTGCAAAACGATCTGTCCGCGGCGCTGAAACTACCTGTCGATATTACCTATGACGGCGACGGCAAGGGGCAGGTGGTTATCAAATACCGGTCGATGGATGAAATGGACCGCCTGTGCAAGGTTCTGGGCAACCCTATTGTATAAGCAGTTCACGCAGCAGGGCGTTTAATATGGGGCGTCCTGTTGCCGTTGCGGCAATGCGGTCGCCGCTTTTGGTCATGAACCCGTCAGCAACAAGCGATTCAATGCGGTTTACGGGCAGGGGCTGCCCTGCAAGTGTTTGATATCGCTTAACATCAGCGCCTTCGGTCAAACGCAGTGACATCATCAGATATTCCAGCGCCTGTTCATCGCGGGGTATGGTCTGGTGCGGGCTTTCGCCGTGGCCTGCGGTGTTGACCTGATCCAGCCATGTTTGGGGTTGCAGGGGCGTTTGCGTGGCGATGCGGGCGTTGTGCATTGTCAGCCGCCCATGTGCGCCGGGACCGATGCCCGCATAATCACCATAGCGCCAGTAAATCAGGTTATGGCGTGATTGCGCGCCGTCGCGGGCATGGTTGGAAATTTCATAGGCGGGCATATTATGCGCATCGCAGATTTCTTGCGTTATCATATACATATCTGCTGAAATTTCATCATCGGGCAGGCCCTTAAGCCCACCTTGTGCATGGCGCGCGCCGAATGCCGTGCCGGATTCGATGGTCAGTTGATACAGCGACAGATGATCAACCGCCATGGACAGCGCCTGACTTAATTCTTCGCGCCATTGTGCCAATGTCTGGAATTGCCGCGCATAGATCAGGTCGAAACTGACACGATCAAAGGTCGCGCGCGCAATATCGAATGCAGCACGCCCTTCGGCCACGGAGTGCAGGCGGCCAAGGCGTTTTAGATCCGCATCATTCAGGGCCTGAATGCCCATGGAAATGCGGTTGACGCCCGCGCTGGCATAGGCGCGAAAGCGCCCCGCTTCGACCGATGACGGGTTTGCTTCCAGCGTCACTTCGAAATCATTGGCGGTTGTCCAGCGGGCGCGGATACGTTCCAGCAGGGCGGCGACGGTCTCGGGGTCCATCAGGCTGGGGGTGCCGCCGCCGAAAAAAACCGTGTTCAGCAAGCGGTCGCCGGTTGTCAGCGCGATGCGGTCAATTTCCGACAAGTAGGCCGTGGCCCATGCGCGCTGGTCTATATGCGCGGCAACATGGCTGTTGAAATCGCAATAGGGGCATTTCGACTGGCAGAAGGGCCAATGAATATACAGGCCAAAGCCGCCATTCTGCCAGTCTTGCATCATTCAGCCTTTCAGGGCGGTCACTTCGATCTCGATCAGCATTTCGGGCTTGATCAGACCGGCGATAACCATTGTGGCAGCAGGGCGAATGTCGCCCATCGCCTCGCCCAGGGCGGGCAGCAAGGCGTCCAGCAGGGCGGCATCGGTCAGGGTGTATTGCACGCGCACAATATCATCCATCGTAAAGCCCCCTTCAGACAGTGCCTTGGCGATGGTGGCAAAACAGTTGCGGGCCTGATCGGCGACGCTTTCGGGCATTGTCATGGTGGCATAATCATAGCCAGTCACACCGGATACGAAGCACCAATCCCCTTTGACCACAGCGCGGCTATAGCCCATGGTTTTTTCAAATGGCGATCCGGTCGAGATGCGTTTCACGTGAAACATCCTTTCAGAAGGGCGGCGATGGCTACGCCGCGATGGGAAAGCGCGTTTTTTTCATCTGGCGTCATTTCCGCGAAGGTGCGGGAGCAGCCATCAGGCTGGAACATGGGGTCGTATCCGTGGCCGGTCTGGCCGCGATAAGGCCAGACAAGCTGGCCGTTGACGAACCCTTCAAACACTTCGTCATGGCCGTCAGGCCATGCCAGAACCAATGTGCAGCAAAACCGCGCCCGCCATGGTTGGGGCGCGCCGCATTCCAAAAGTTTGGCATGGGTTTTTTCCATTGCCATAATGAAATCACGCCCGTTCGGGGTTTCCGCCCAATCGGCAGTGTAAACGCCGGGTGCGCCGTCCAGCGCCATGACTTCCAGTCCGGAATCGTCGGCCAGTGCGGGCAGGCCGGTGGCTTGCGCGGCAGCATGTGCCTTGATCCGCGCATTGCCGATAAAACTGGTTTCAGTCTCGGGCGGTTCGGGCAGCGCATGTTCTGCCGCCGATGTCACCGAAATACCCAATGGTCCCATGATCTGGCGGAACTCATCCAGTTTGCCCGCGTTATGGGTGGCAACCAGCAGGGCGGTTTCGGAAAACGCCCTCATACGATCGCAGCTTTCTGCGCGGCGACCAGTTCGCTGACGCCTTTTTCGGCAAGATCCATCAGTGTGTTCATTTCAGTGCGGGAAAAAGTTGCGCCCTCAGCGCTCATCTGCACTTCGACCAGCCTGCCGGACCCCAGCAGGATAAAGTTTCCGTCAACGCCTGCGGTGCTGTCTTCGGCATAATCCAGATCCAGCACGGGCTGGCCTGCATAGATTCCACAGCTGACAGCCGCCAGATGGTCGGTGATGGGATCTGACACGACGTCGCCTGCCTTCAGCAGTTTGTTGACTGCCAGCCGCAAGGCAACCCAGCCACCGGTGATGGCTGCGCAGCGCGTGCCGCCATCGGCCTGAATAACATCGCAGTCAATGGTGATCTGGCGTTCACCAAGCGCGGAACGGTCCACGCAGGCGCGCAAGGAACGGCCAATAAGCCGTTGAATTTCAACAGTTCTACCTTGCTGCTTGCCAGATGCAGATTCGCGGCGCATCCGCGTATTGGTCGACCGTGGCAGCATGCCGTATTCTGCGGTGACCCAACCCAGACCAGTGTTGCGCAAAAAGGGCGGTGTGCGATCTTCCAGTGATGCGGTGCAAATCACCTTGGTGTCGCCGACCGTGATCAGGCATGACCCTTCGGCATGTTTGGTCACATTGGGTTCGATTGAAATTTCGCGTAAAGTGTCTAGTTCACGTCCAGAGGGGCGCATGCCAAATGTCCTTTGCTGTTTCGTGTCACGCATACAAGCACGCATAGGCCGTGTGCAAGCCTGATACCCCTTGAATTATGTGCTGTTTTCAAGTCGATTTATGATGTTCTTAACCAGCATCCGCCATAAGGTGGCCCATGTCTGAAATACGAAGCTCTGCTGAACTTCTGTCTGAAATGAATGCGCGCTCTCGCGAGGTGTTTCGCAGGGTGGTGGAATCCTATCTGGGAACGGGCGCGCCTGTCGGGTCGCGCAGCCTGACCCGCGACATGAATGAAAAAGTGTCCGCCGCAACGGTGCGCAATGTGATGCAGGATCTGGAATATCTGGGCCTGCTGGACAGTCCGCATGTGTCGGCGGGGCGGGTGCCCACGAATCTGGGCCTGCGGTTGTTCGTGGATTCGCTTTTGGAAGTGGCACCCCTGGACAATGCCGACCGCGCCAAACTGGACAGCACCATGGGCAGCAATGAACGCGATGTGTCCAGTTTGCTGGATGCGGTGGGTGGTGCGCTTAGTGGTGTGACACATGGCGCATCATTGGTGTTATCGCCCAAGCATGAAGCGGCGCTGCGCCATATCGAATTTGTCAGTCTTGCCCCCGAACGGGCCTTGGTCGTGCTGGTTTTTGTGGACGGGCATGTTGAAAACCGCGTGTTCACCCCGCCGCGCGGGCTGACCCCATCGGCGCTGCGCGAGGCTGCGAATTACCTGAATTCCATGGTGGAAGGCGCAAGCGTTTCCCAGCTTCTGGGGCGGTTTCGCCGCGAAATCAGCCGCAACCGCCGTGAAATTGACGTGCTGGCCGCGACCCTTGTGGAACAGGGGCTTGCGATATGGGAAAATGAGGGTGAACCGCAGGAACGCCTGATTGTGCGCGGGCGCGCGAATCTGCTTGACGAAGGGGCTGGCACTGAAGATATCGACCGCATTCGGACCCTGTTCGATGATCTGGAACGCAAGCGTGATATTGCGGAATTTCTGGAACTCACTGAACAGGGCGAAGGCGTGCGCATTTTTATCGGGGCAGAAAACAGACTTTTTTCGCTTACGGGTTCAAGTCTGGTGGTTTCCCCTTATATGAACGCAGAACGCAAGATTATTGGCGCTGTCGGCGTGATCGGTCCTACGCGGCTGAATTACGGGCGGATTGTGCCGATTGTGGATTATACTGCGCAGCTTGTTGGCCGGATCCTGTCCGACCGGCAGGCAGAGTGAAGGAAAGTAAAAAGATGGCCGAGCCGAAACCGACACTGCATCCGGAAACCGAAACGGAATTTTCACAGGATCAGACGCCCGAGCAACAGGCAGATACGCCTGAGGATGTGGACCCGTATCTGGCACTGGAAGCGGAACTTGAAACCCTGCGCACCCAGCGCGATGAAATGCGTGACCGCATGATGCGCGCCCTGGCCGAGGCTGAAAACAGCCGCAAGCGCGCTGAAAAAGACCGCCGCGATGCGCAGCTTTATGGCGGGTCCAAGATCGCGCGGGATATTCTGCCGGTCTATGACAACCTGTCGCGCGCCCTGAATGCCGTGACCGAAGACACGCGCAGCGCCGCTGGTGGTCTGGTTGAAGGTGTGGAACTGACCCTGCGCGAACTGACGAATGTGATGCAGAAACACGGTGTTGAACGCATCAGCCCCGAAGTGGGCGATATGTTCGACCCGCATGCACATCAGGCCATGTTTGAAGCGCCGGTTCCGGATTTCAAGGCAGGGCAGATCATTCAGGTCATGGCGGATGGCTTCAAGCTGTATGAACAGCTGTTGCGGCCCGCGCATGTGGGCGTTTCATCGACGCCAGCAGGGTAACGCACCGGTTACTGAGTATTTCTGGCAAGATGAAATCTATGTCTGACTTAGGGATTTCAGTTCATACAACAAATCCAGCGCCTGTTTTGGTGACAGCTCGTCCGGGTTAATCTGGACGAGCTTTTCTGTGGCGGGGTTTGTTTTTGCGGGCTGCGATGCAGGGGCGCGCGCGGCCGAGAACAGCGGCAGGTCATCAATTACGGCCTTGGGGTTTTTGCCGCCTTCGCCTTGCTCCAGCGCGGACAGAACTTCGCGGGCGCGGATGATGACACTGTCGGGCAGCCCCGCCAGACGCGCGACTTGCACCCCGTAGCTGCGATCGGCGGCGCCACGTTTGACTTCGTGCAGGAAGATGACTTCGCCTTCCCATTCCTTGACAGTAACGGTGGCGTTTTCCACGCCGGGCAACCGGCCAGCAAGGGCGGTCATTTCGTGGTAATGGGTGGCAAACAGCGCGCGGGTGCGGTTCACGTCATGCAGATGTTCCAGTGTGGCCCATGCAATCGACAGCCCGTCATAGGTGGCCGTGCCGCGCCCGATTTCGTCCAGAATGACCAGCGCGCGATCATCGGCCTGATTAAGGATCGCGGCGGTTTCGACCATTTCAACCATGAAGGTTGACCGCCCGCGCGCCAGATCGTCGCTGGCCCCCACGCGGCTGAAAACCTGACTGACAAGGCCGATATGCGCATCGGTCGCGGGCACCCATGCGCCCATTTGCGCCAGAATGGCAATCAGGGCGTTCTGGCGCAGAAAGGTGGATTTACCCGCCATGTTGGGACCCGTCAGCAGCCAGATTGCCGCACCGTCAGTGGCACCAAGTTCGCAATCATTTGCAATGAACGTGCCGCCGCTGCGCGCCAGTGCAGATTCGACCACCGGATGGCGGCCGCCCGTCACGGTAAAGGCGCGCGATGTGTCCAGACGTGGCGCGCACCAGTTGCGCGCCAGCGCCAGATCGGCCAGCGCGGCCGCAAGGTCAATCTCGGCCAGCGCGCGGGCGGTTCGGGCCAGTTGGTCTGCGCTGGCCAGAATGGCGTCGCGCAGCTGCGCAAACAGGCGCTTTTCAATTTCCAGCGCGCGGGAGCCGGCATTCAGGATGCGGGTTTCCATTTCCGACAGATCGACCGTGGTGAACCGCACCTGATTGGCGGTGGTCTGGCGGTGGATATAGCGCGCAGACAGCGGATCGGACAGCATGCGGTCCGCATGCGTGCTGGTGACTTCGATGAAATAACCCAGCACATTGTTATGCTTTATTTTTAGCGACGTGATGCCGGTATCTTGCGCATATTCGGCCTGCATTTGCGCAATCACGCTGCGCCCTTCGTCGCGTAGCTTGCGGGCCTCGTCCAGGTCCGTGTCATGACCAGGTGCGATAAAGCCGCCGTCGCGCGCCAGAAGTGGCGGTTCGGCCACAAGGGCTGCGTCCAGCAAGTCCAGCAGCCGGTCGTGCCCTGTCAGCGCGCCTGCTGCATCTGACAGCAAGTCAGGGGCCGTGTGTTTGGCAAGAAGAGCGTCGATTTCGATGGCTTGTGTCAGGGTGTTGCGAATGGCGGCCATGTCGCGCGGTCCGGCGCGGTCAAGCGCCAGCCGCGACAGGGCGCGGTCCAGATCAGGCACTTCGGACAGCGAGGCGCGCAGATCATCGCGAAGGCGGGTGTGGGTGTGCAGGAAGGTCACGGCGGTCTGACGCTCAAGGATTGTGTCCAGCCGTGCCGAGGGCGATGACAGCCGCCGTTCCAGCAACCGCGCGCCAGCAGATGTTACTGTGCGGTCGATGACATGCAAAAGCGCGCCATCACGCCCGCCTGTCAGCGATTGTGTCAGTTCCAGATTGCGGCGGGTGGCGGCGTCAATCTGGACAAGATCACCGGCAGCGTCGTGGGCGGGCGGGTGCAGCAGCGGCAGTTTACCACGCTGGGTCAGGTCCAGATAATCGACCAGCCCCCCAAGGGCCGCACGTTCCGCGCGGCTGAACTGGCCAAAACCGTCAAGGGTTTGCACCTTGTAGAGATCACACAGGCGCTTTTCCGCAGCCTGACTGTCGAAACTGGCAGGGGCAAGCGGTGTCAGGGCCGCACCCATATCATCGGCAATTTCGCGCAGGGTTTCCGCCTGTGTGTCGCTGACCAGTATTTCACGCGGGGCAAGCCGCGCGAGTTCGGGGCCAAGGCGCATGCGGGTGCAGGGCATGACGCGCACCTGCCCGGTGGATATGTCGGCCCATGCCAGCGCCCCCTCATCGCGCAATTCGATGAACGCGGCGAGAAAGTTGTGGCGCCGCGCATCAAGAAGCGAATCCTCGGTCAGGGTGCCGGGGGTGACAAGGCGCACGACATCGCGCTGCACCACCGATTTGTAGCCGCGTTTCCTGGCCTGTTCGGGGGTTTCCATCTGCTCGGCGATGGCCACGCGAAACCCTTTGCGGATAAGTGTCAGCAGATACCCTTCGGCGGCATGATGGGGCACGCCGCACATGGCGATGTCCTTGCCCAGATGCTTGCCGCGTTTGGTCAGGGCAATATCAAGGGCGGCAGCGGCGGCGATGGCATCATCAAAGAACAATTCATAGAAATCGCCCATGCGGTAGAACAACAGCGCCTCTGGGTGCTGCTGTTTGACTTGCAGGTATTGGGCCATCATGGGGGTGACGGTGTCGCTCACGGGGGGATGTTCCTTGTGGGGCTGTTTGCGGGAAGGTAACGAAAGGCGCGGGCGGGGGAAAGGGGGCGCGCGCGCCCCCTCTTGCGCGCGGGGCGCGCGCAATTCACCCCCTGCGGATATTTGAGCCAGACTGAAACAGGGCATTGAAAGCGCGCGCAGCGCCATTCCCTTTGTTTACCACAGCCGTTCAACTGGTTATGAGGGTCGCATTCAGGAGGAGCCGCACCCATGTCCCGCAAATCGAAGTTCACTGCCGAAGAGGCCTTGGCCTATCATCACGCGCCCACGCCCGGCAAATATGAAATCACCGCGTCAAAGCCGATGGCCACGCAAGCGGATCTGTCGCTGGCCTATAGCCCCGGTGTGGCGATTCCTGTTCAGGCCATCGCGGATGATCCGCAGGCGGCGTATGATTACACCACCAAGGGCAATATGGTGGCCGTGGTGTCGAACGGCACGGCCATTCTGGGGATGGGGAACCTTGGTGCGCTGGCGTCCAAGCCCGTGATGGAAGGCAAGGCAGTGCTGTTCAAGCGCTTCGCGGATGTGAACGCGATTGATATCTTGCTGGATACAGAAGACCCCGACGAGATTATCAATGCGGTCAGACTGATGGGCCCGACCTTTGGCGGGATTAATCTGGAAGATATCAAGGCGCCGGAATGCTTTATCATTGAAAGCCGGTTGAAGGAGATCATGGATATTCCGGTATTCCATGATGACCAGCATGGCACTGCCGTGATTTGTGCCGCTGGTCTGATCAATGCGCTGGAATTGTCGGGCAAGAAGATTGAGGACTGCAAGATTGTTCTGAACGGGGCGGGCGCTGCGGGGATTGCCTGTCTGGAGTTGATCAAATCCATGGGCGCGCTGCACGATAATTGCATAATGTGCGACACCAAGGGTGTGATCTGGCAGGGCCGGACCGAGGGGATGAACCAGTGGAAATCCGCGCATGCCGCGCGCACCGATGCGCGCACGCTGGAAGATGCGATGGTGGGCGCGGATGTGTTTCTGGGCGTGTCGGCCAAGGGCGCGGTGACGCCCGCGATGGTTGCGGCCATGGCGGACAATCCGGTCATTTTTGCGATGGCAAACCCCGACCCCGAAATCACACCGGAAGAAGCGCAGTCCGTGCGTGCCGATGCGATTGTTGCAACGGGGCGCAGTGACTACCCCAATCAGGTGAACAATGTGCTGGGGTTCCCGTATCTGTTTCGGGGCGCGCTGGACATCAATGCGCGCGCCATCAATGACGAGATGAAGATCGCCTGCGCGCGCGCGCTTGCTGAACTGGCGCGCGAGGATGTGCCTGATGAGGTTGCCATGGCTTACGGGCGCAAGCTGAGTTTCGGGCGGGATTATATTATTCCCACACCGTTTGACCCGCGATTGATCTATACAATTCCCCCCGCGGTGGCCAAGGCCGGGATGAAAACCGGCGTGGCGCGGCGGCCCATTGTGGATATGGACGCCTATGTGCAGTCGCTGAAGGCGCGGATGGACCCGACCGCCAGCATCTTGCAATCCATCCATGCGCGGGCAAAGCAGGCACAATCGCGCATGATTTTTGCCGAAGGTGATGATGAGCGGGTTTTGCGGGCTGCCGTGGCCTATCAGCGTGGCGGCTATGGGCAGGCGCTGGTTGTGGGGCGTGATGATGATGTCCGCGCCAAGCTGGAGGCCGAGGGCCTGGGTGATGCGGTGCGCGAACTGACGGTGGTGAATGCCGGAAACACACGCCATCTGGAAACGTATAAGGACTATCTGTATGCGCGCCTGCAACGTCAGGGGCATGACCAGAAGGATGTTCACCGACTGGCCGCGCGCAACCGTCATGTATTTGCGGCGCTGATGCTGGCCCATGGGCATGGCGATGCGCTGGTCACGGGTGCCACGCGCAAATCCGCCCATGTTCTGGGGCTGATCAACCATGTTTTCGACGCGCGCGCACAAGATGGCGCGGTGGGCGTGACAGCGCTGTTGCACAAGGGCCGGATTGTGTTGATTGCCGACACATTGGTGCATGAATGGCCGTCCGAGACGGACCTTGCCGATATCGCCACGCGCGCGGCATCTGTGGCGCGGCATCTGGGGCTGGAGCCGCGCGTGGCCTTTGTCAGCTTCTCGACATTCGGCTATCCGGTGTCAGAACGTGCCGAGAAGATGCACCTTGCGCCGCGCATTCTGGACGCGCGCGGCGTGGATTTCGAATATGAAGGCGAAATGACTGTGGATGTGGCGCTGAACCCCAAGGCTGCCGCGCATTACCCGTTTTCGCGCCTGACGGGTCCGGCAAATATTCTGGTGGTTCCTGCGCGGCATTCTGCGTCGATCAGTGTGAAGCTGATGCAGGAAATGGCGGGGGCGACAGTGATTGGCCCAATTCTTGCAGGCGCGCCAAAACCCATCCAGATATGTTCAACAGGGTCCACAGTCAGTGACATTGTGAACATGGCCGTGATGGCCAGTTGCGAGATTGTCTGAATAATGGAGCAGGGTATGCAAATCTGGAATTTCGGGTCAATCAATATCGACCATGTGCACAGGCTGGATCACCTGCCATATGCAGGCGAAACGCTGGCCAGTCGTGATTACACGGTGCAGCTGGGGGGCAAGGGCGCGAACCAGTCGGTTGCAGCGGCGCGTGCGGGCGCAACGGTGCGCCATCTGGGCGCGATCGGCGCAGACGGGCTGGATATGCGCGATGTGATGACGGGCTACGGTGTTGACTGCGGCGGCGTGCAGGTGTTGGACGGTGCCACGGGACATGCAATTATCATGGTCGACCAGTCGGGAGAGAATGCCATTGTGCTGCATGGCGGGGCCAATCATGCGCTGGCGCTTGATCCCTTGCTGACAGCACTAAAGGGTGCAGGTGCAGGGGATTTCCTGCTGATGCAGAATGAAACTGCGTGGCAGCCTGAAATTGCCGCCGCCGCTGCGGCCGCTGGCATGAAGGTTGTCTATTCGGCAGCACCTTTTTCGGCTGATGCGGTGCAGGCGGTTTTGCCTTTTGTGTCCATGCTGATGATGAACGACATAGAGGCGCAGCAATTGCAGGATGCGCTGGGCGTGGCGATAGCGGATTTGCCTGTGGAGAACGTGGTCGTCACGCATGGCGCCAAAGGGGCAAGCTGGCACGGCAAGGGACGCGCTGAAATATTTGTTCCTGCGCTTTCGGTTCCGGTGCTGGATACCACGGGCGCAGGCGATTGTTTTGCAGGGGCGTTGGTTGCCGCATTGTCAGACGGGAAAGGCCCTGCCGATGCGATGAAATTTGCAGCATGCGCTGCGGCGTTGCAGGTGTCGCGCGCGGGTGCGGCCTCCGCAATGCCCAGCCGCGCGCAGATTGATGCCCTAGCTGGCGAAGGCGGCTGAACTGCCCCAGACTTCGCGCACGCGCTGGTCACGGCCGCAGCCCTCGCGGTAGCTTTTGTAGGCGACGCGCCGTTCGATCCAGCCGAAACGTGTCAATGTGCGTTCCGCCGAATTGGCGTAATTCTGGTGGAAATCATCCGCCTCGTAGAAAGCCGTTGCCTCGCGCACGGGCGTGACGACGTTCCGGCCAAGCTCGCTTTGTGCCGCAGCGATTGCGGCATTCGCCTGTTCGGTCTGATCAGGTGTCGCGAAAATGGCGGTCGAGTAATGCGCGCCCCGGTCACAGAATTGCCCGCCCGCATCCAGCGGATCAATGGAGCGCATGAACATATGCAGGATCTGGTCGTAACTTACGCGCGCGGGGTCAAAGCTGATGATGGCCGCTTCTATATGGTCGGTTCGTCCGCGCGCAACATCTTCATAAATGGGATCAGGCGTTGTGCCGCCGGTGAAGCCGACGCGCACATCGACCACGCCATCAACGCGCCGGAAATCGGATTCCACGCACCAGAAACACCCGCCCGCGACAATGGCGGTCTGGACCTGTTGCGCGGCGGCGGGCAGGGCGGGGGCAAGTGTGGCGATCAGCCAGAATGCGAAAGCGTGTAACCTCATGTCCGGTATCCTTTGCTATAGGTTCATAAATACTACGTTGCGAAATCCCGAAATGTACGGGGACAGGTATCACAAGAGGGTGAAAAGCGCACATTGTCTGCGTGGAAATCGCCAATTCCCGATCTGACCCACGCATCATATGTGTCTTGCAGCACAGAAAGGACAAGTCATGAGTGGAAAATCTGAACCCCGCACTGGCCCCATGATCGGCCATGTTCACCTGAAAGTCGCCGATCTGGACCGCGCTGTTGAATTTTACCGGCTGTTGGGGTTTGACGTAACCCAGCGATACGGCACGCAGGCGGCCTTTATGGGTGCGGACGGGTATCATCATCATATTGGCCTGAATACATGGCACAGCGCGGGCGCGGCACCGGCCCCTTCCGGGCATGCGGGGCTGTATCATCTGGCGGTGCTGTATCCCGACAGGGTGTCACTGGCACAGGCGCTGAGGCGTGTTGTGCAAGCGGGCGTGCAACTGGATGGCGCTGCCGATCACGGTGTGTCCGAAGCGCTGTATTTCCGCGACCCCGACGGAAACGGGGTCGAGATTTATGTCGACCGCCCCCGTCAGCACTGGCCCCGCGATGCGGCGGGAGGGTTGAAAATGGGCAATGCGCGGCTGGATGTTAGCGCACTTCTGGCCTTGGCGGACACTGCGTGACAGCGGCCTAGATAGGCAGGCCGCGCATCAGGCGGGGCAGATCACCTGTAAGCCCGGCCGCTTCGCGGATGAAGCGGCGGCGCAGCCCCGGCAGGGATTGCACAACCCCCATGCCCAAGCCCCGCACGCCGCGCATCAGCGCGGAATCATTGGAAAACAGCCGGTTCACACTGTCTGTGCCCACCGCCATCATCATGGTGTCAAACCGCCGCCATTGTTGGTAGCGTTCCAGCACAATTGGGCTTGCAATATCTTCGCCACGCCGCGCGGCCAGTATCAATACCTCGGCCAGGGCTGCGACATCGCGCAGGCCGAAATTGAACCCCTGACCTGCAATCGGGTGCATGCCATGCGCGGCATCGCCCACCAGTGCCAGACGCGGCCCGATAAAGCTGTTGGCAATGGTCAGGCGCAGCGGATAGGCAAAGCGCTTGCCCGCCAGCGCGATATCGCCCAAAAAATCGCCAAAGCGCGGGCGCAGGGCATCCAGATAATCGGCATCATTCATGGCGTGGATTTCAGCGGCGGTGTCTGTGCGTTCGCTCCAGACAATAGACGACCGGTTGCCGGGCAGGGGCAGAATGGCAAGCGGGCCTGCGGGCATGAAGAACTGATGCGCGCAGCCGTGATGCGGGTGATCATGCGCAATGGCACATACCAGCGCGGTTTGCCCATACTCCCAGCCGGTGCGTTTGATGCGTGCGCGCTGCGCCACGGCACTGTCGCGCCCGTCGCAGCCCACCAGAATACGCGCGCGCAATACCTGTCCGTCATCGGTGGTGGCGCTTACCCCATTGGCATCCACGTCCTGCGCGATTACACGGCGCCCCTCGATCTGGGTAATATTGGGGCTGTCATCCATAGCAGCCAGCAACGCGCGGCGCAGATAGCGGTCTTCCAGCATATGGCCCATGGGGCCTTCTTCAATCTCGGCATGATCGAAATGCAGAAAGAACGGTGCCGCCCCTTCGCCTGCACGCCCGTCGCTGGCCTTGATCTGCAAGATGGGCTGCGCCTCGGTGGCCACCGCGTCCCAAATGCCGATCCCGTCCAGAACGCGCGTCGATGCCAGTGCCAGCGCATAGGCGCGCCCGTCAAATTCCACGCCTTCGCGCGTGTCGCGCGGCAGGGCATCAATTACGGTCACCCGCAAGCCGCCCTGTGCCAGTGCCAGCGCCAGTGACGGGCCATTCAGCCCCCCGCCTACGATTAAAATATCAGCATCATATGTCATGGCGCAATTATGGCATGGCGCACAGACTTGTCCATGCGGCAAAGCGCCAAATTTGCGGTTCCCATTTCATCTTGCGCAAAATACTCTCTGGGGGTCCGGGGGCAGACAGCCCCCGGCGGCATGCAAAAATCAAGGACACCGCACCATGACCGAAGACTGGCTGACCAGACCCGCCGCAGATCAGGGACGCGCCATTGATGCGGGGGATCTGTGCCCGCTTGCCCTGACCGAAGCCTATCTTGCGGCCATCAAGGCACATTCCGCAGGGGCGCGCATTTACGCCCGCCTGACCGAAAGTCGCGCGCTGGATGACGCGATTGCCGCGCGCGACCGCGCCCGCGCCGGTTTGCGACGTCATCTGCTGGATGGTGTGGCCCTGTCGTGGAAAGACCTGTTCGACACCGCAGGTGTGGCCACCGAAAGCGGGTCTGCGGTGCTGAAGGGCCGTGTGCCCGACCATGACGCGGCCTTGTTGCAGACCATGACGCGCGCAGGGACCATTTGTCTGGGCAAAACACATCAGACGGAATTTGCCTATTCCGGTCTGGGGCTTAATCCGGTGACTGCCACGCCGCCTTGTGTGAATGACCCTGACGCCGTGCCGGGGGGCAGCTCATCAGGGGCGGCCGCGTCGGTGGCCTTCGGGCTGGCGGCAGTGGCCATCGGGTCCGACACGGGCGGTTCGGTGCGTATTCCTGCGGCGTGGAATGATCTGGTCGGTTTGAAAACCACGCATGGGCGGCTGACGTTGCAAGGCGTGGTGCCGCTTGCGCCGAAATTCGACACCGCCGGCCCGCTGGCCCGCAGTGTCGAGGATTGCGCGCTGGTTCTTGCCGCGATGGAACACCGCCCCGCACCCGATTTGCGCGGCGCCAGCCTGTCGGGGCGGCGGTTTCTGGTGCTGGATGGTGCGCCATTCGACGGTATTCGTGATATGCCTGCGCAAGCCTTTGAAGCGGCGGTTGATACGCTGGCCCGCGCGGGTGCCCAGATTACGCGCACATCATTGCCCTGTGTCAGCGATGCCTTGGCGCTGTCTGCGATCATTTACACGCCGGAATGTTACGCTGTCTGGCGCGACCAGATCGAAGCGGCGCCCGAAGTTATGTTCGCGCCGGTGCTGGAGCGTTTCCGGTCCGGTCGGGACCATTTGGCCAGTGACTATATTGCGGCATGGGACGCGTTGTCGCGCCACCGCGCGACATATCTGGCGCAAACTGCCGGATATGATGCGGTGCTGTTGCCAACCGCGCCCAATATGCCGCCCAACGCGCAGCGCCTGATGGATGATCATGCCTATTTCACCACTGAAAACCTGCTGACACTGCGCAACACGCGCATTGGCAATATGCTGGGGCTGTGCGCGCTGACACTGCCCACGGGTGTGCCGTCTGCTGGCATAAGCCTGATGTGCCCGCCCATGGCGGATGATCGCCTGTTGCGCCTTGGGGCGGCGGCAGAAACAGCGCTGGCAGCGGCGTAGCAGGCGCGCAAGGATTTTGCCTGATCTGACGATGCGACGGACCGCACCCAACCCATAGCGGGTAATGCCATTGCTTGCCGCCATATATAGTGGTGCCGCTATGTGATCTACGAAAATGCCACAATTTCGCGGGGTTATTGGCAAAACTTCAGTCGTTTTTCTGGACGGGGCGGCCCCTGCGCGTTATCCTGCACCCAATAATGGGGCAAAAGACCCCGAGCAGTCGAGGCAGTCCATGGCATACCCAGAGCGGTTTTCGAACCTGCCTGAATACGCATTCCCGCGCCTGCGCGCGCTTTTGGATCATCACCAACCCGGTGGTGCCCCTGTCGCCATGACAATTGGCGAGCCGCGCCATGAAATGCCGCCCTTTCTGGCGGATGTGTTGAATGCGAATATCGGCGGATTTGCGAAATATCCTGCAAATGAGGGTATTTCCCCCCTGTTGCAGTCCATTCAAGGCTGGATTTCAAGGCGTTACGGCGTGTCCTTGATGCCGGAAAACCTGATGGTTCTGAATGGCACGCGCGAAGGGTTGTTCAACGCGGCGCTTGCCCTGTGCCCTGAACGCAAGAACGGGCAAACCCCTGTCATCCTGACGCCCAATCCGTTTTATCAGGTTTATGCGGTCGCGGCCCTTGCTGTGGGCGCAGATCCGCGTTTCGTTGCGGCAACCGAGGGCACCGGCCATTTGCCCGATTACGCAAGCCTGCCCGCCGATGTGCTGGACCGCGTGGCGATTGCGTATGTCTGCTCGCCCGCCAACCCGCAGGGGTCGGTTGCGGATGCTGCCTATTGGCGCGCGCTGATCGCGCTGGCCGAAAAGCACGATTTCCGCATTTTCGCCGATGAATGCTATTCCGAGATTTACCGTGACACCCCGCCCCCCGGCGTGCTGGAAATTGCCGCCGAAATGGGTGCGGATAGCGAACGTGTGTTGTCGTTTCATTCGCTGTCGAAACGGTCGAACCTGCCGGGGTTGCGGTCGGGTTTTGTGGCGGGGGGCGTGGAATGTATACGCCGTATCCGGCAGTTGCGCGCCTATAGCGGCGCACCGCTGCCCGAACCCTTGCAACATGTCGCCGCCGCCGCTTGGGCGGATGAGGCGCATGTGGACCGGTCGCGGGCGCTGTATCAGCAGAAATATGCACTTGCAGATCGTATTTTCGGCAATGTGCCCGGATATGCGGGGCCAGCGGGCGGGTTTTTCCTGTGGCTGCCGGTGGATGATGGCGAAGCGGCCGCACTGAAGCTGTGGACCGAAACCGGCATCAGGGTGTTGCCCGGTGCTTATCTGTCACGCGACGTGGACGGGTTTAACCCCGGTCACGGGTTCGTCCGCGTGGCGATGGTGAACTTGATTGATGAAATGCAGGACGCGCTGATCCGGTTGCGCGCCTGTTTGTATAGTTAAACCCAAAGGGCGCGTCAGATGGCATCTTACAATATTGACAAGCGCGATCCGCTTCTGGACAGCAGATTGCAGGCGATTTTGCAAAAGCGCGGGCGTGAACTGGCTGGTCTTGGGCTGGGGGTGCTGGCTTTTGTCTTTGCGCTGATGCTTGGGTCATATTCGCCGGCCGATCCGGGCTGGATGGTGACCAGTGATGCGCCTGTGCAAAATTCGCTGGGGCGGATCGGTGCGGCGATTGCGTCCCCGCTTATGGTTATCGCTGGCATTGCGTCTTGGGGGATTGTTCTGTTTCTGGGTGGCTGGGGCCTGCGGTTGGTTCTGGGGCGCGGCCATGAGGCTGTTCTGGGGCGCGGCGTTTTCCTGCCGCTGGCGATTGCAGTAACATCCATCTGGTGTGCCAGTTTTGTGCCTGCGGCGCAGTGGGACATGTTGTATGGAATGGGCGGCGTGTTCGGTGATACAGTTCTTGGCGCTGTGGTGAATGCATTGCCCATGTCGCCCGCGGCTGGCGTGGGCTTCATGTCGCTGTCGATGCTGTTTGCCTGCCTGATGGTCTGGGGTTTCGTGATGGGTGTCAGCCGACACGAGGCGCTGAGCTTCGCGCGCTTCCTGCTGACAGGTGTGATTTTGACCTATGCAGGCGCAATGGTGCTGCTGCGCGGCGGTATTTCGGGCGGGCTGCGTGGTGCGCAGGCGGCCAGCGGGGCCGTGGCGCGTAAAGTGCAGAACCATCAGCAAGCGCGCGCCGAACATAACGCATATCGCGCGCAACCCGCGCAAGCCGCATATCATGACCGCGAGCCGGTGGTTCACCGCGCGCATGCCGCGCATGAACCGGTTCTGACGCGTCGCAATGCGCCCGTTATTCGCCCTGCGGCGTATTCCAACGATGACTGGCATCAGCACGACGATGCGGTTCTGATAGATCCGCTGGTTGCCGATATGCCGCCCCCTGCGCCACAGCACCCGCGCGCACACTATAACGAGCCGCCCGCAGAAGAGCCGCGTGGCGGCATTCTGTCCAAACTGAAATCCCTAAGCATGCGCGGCGCGGAACCTGCCCCCATGCCGGAACCCGAACTGGTTGAGCGGCAACCCCACAGCGCGGCCATGTCGGCGCAAGCGCCCGCTGCCGACCGGATCAGCAGCCGTATTGCCGATGCGGTGCGCCACCGCAGGCATGCAAAACCCGTGCAGGTATTCAACCCCAACCTGCGCCCGCCACCTGTGACAGCAGGCCAGCGCATGGTTCAGGAACCGCCCCTACAGGCCCCGGCGCGGTCGCCCCATCACGTTCAGGCACCGCAACCCGTGCCAGCGCAACCGCCATTGGCTTCAGCCACGCTGACGGCACAGATGGCGGCACCGGCGATGGGCAATGTCCCTATGCCTGATTGGATGATGGCCGCCCAGCCCGCAACGCCCGCCCCCGCCCCGATGGATGAGTATGCAACCCCGCAACCATCTGCACCGATGTCGCAGGAACCCGCGATGACTGTGCGGCCCGGTCAGGTTTTGCAGCGCCGTGTTGTGGCAACTGCGCCGGTCAAGCCGCAAACCTCGCGTCAGGCCCGCGCCGAGGCTGAACCGACATTCCCCTTCGACACGCGTGAAACAGTGACCTATGAACTGCCGCCGCTGTCGCTGCTGGAAAGCCCCGGCAATGTTCAGCGCTATTCCCTGAGTGATGAAGCGCTGGAAGAAAACGCGCGGATGCTGGAATCGGTTCTGGATGATTACGGCGTGCGTGGCGAAATTGTCAGCGTGCGCCCCGGCCCTGTTGTGACGCAATATGAACTGGAACCTGCGCCGGGGCTGAAGGCCAGCCGCGTCATTGGTCTGGCTGATGACATTGCGCGGTCGATGTCGGCGTTGTCGGCGCGGGTGTCCACCGTTCCGGGGCGGTCCATCATCGGGATTGAATTGCCCAATGCGCACCGCGAAAAGGTGGTCTTGCGCGAAATCCTGTCCGCGCGCGATTTTGGCGACACCCAGATGCGCCTGCCATTGGCGCTGGGCAAGGGGATTGACGGCGAACCCATCGTCGCCAATCTGGCCAAGATGCCGCATTTGCTGATTGCGGGGACCACGGGTTCGGGCAAATCGGTGGCCATCAACACGATGATCCTGTCGCTGCTGTATCGTCTGACGCCGGATGAATGCCGCATGATCATGATTGACCCCAAAATGCTGGAACTGTCCGTCTATGACGGCATTCCGCATCTGTTGTCGCCTGTTGTCACCGACCCCAAGAAAGCCGTGGTCGCGCTGAAATGGGTCGTGGGCGAGATGGAAGAGCGCTATCGCAAAATGTCCAAGATGGGCGTGCGCAATATCGAAGGGTTCAATGGCCGCGTGCGCGAAGCGCTGGAGCGTGGCGAGATGTTCAAGCGCACCATCCAGACGGGGTTTGACGATGACACCGGTGACCCTGTGTTCGAGACGGAAGAATTCGCGCCCGAATTGTTGCCCTATATCGTAGTTGTTGTGGACGAGATGGCAGACCTGATGATGGTTGCGGGCAAGGAGATCGAGGCCTGCATCCAGCGCCTTGCGCAGATGGCGCGTGCATCGGGTATTCACCTGATCATGGCCACGCAGCGCCCGTCGGTCGATGTGATCACCGGCACCATCAAGGCAAACTTCCCCACGCGGATTTCGTTTCAGGTGACCAGCAAGATCGATTCGCGCACCATTCTGGGCGAACAGGGGGCGGAGCAACTGCTGGGCATGGGCGACATGCTGTATATGGCAGGGGGTTCACGCATTACCCGCATTCACGGCCCCTTCGTCAGCGATGAGGAGGTGGAGGAGATCGTCAACCACCTGAAATCCTTTGGCCCGCCCGATTACAAATCCGGCGTGGTCGATGGCCCCGAATCCGACAAGGAAGCCGATATTGATGCGGTTCTTGGCCTTGGTGGCAATACCACAGGCGAAGATGCGTTGTATGATCAGGCGGTGCAGGTGGTTATTCAGGACCGCAAATGTTCCACCAGCTACATTCAGCGCAAACTGGGCATCGGCTATAACAAGGCCGCGCGTCTGGTCGAGCAGATGGAAGATGAAGGGCTTGTCACCGCAGCCAACCATGTCGGCAAACGCGAGATCCTGATCCCCGAACAGGGCTGATGCCCCCTGTTCGGCGGGGGGCTTTATCGGCAACTCTCTGCCTTGTGTAGGGTGCGTGATCAGATCGTGGCTTTGCCGCCGCCGCATCGTGCATTATTTAGGATGTCATGAGTATATCACGCCGTTCCCTTCTTCTGTCCCTGCCAGCGCTTGCGCTGGTCCGGCCAGCCATGGCCCAGGCTATTCCGCTTGCGGAAATCTCGGCCTATTTTAACAGTTTCACCACCGCCGAAGGGGAGTTTACCCAGATAAACCCCGACGATTCACTGGTGACAGGGCGCTTGTTTATCCGCCGGCCCGGTCGCATGCGGTTCGAATATGACCCGCCCGAAGACGCGCTGGTCATGGCGGGCGGCAGTCAGGTGTCGGTGTTTGACGGGCGGTCCAATCAGGGGCCGAACCAATACCCGTTGCGCCAGACGCCGCTGAACATCATTCTGGAACAGAATGTGGATTTCCAGCGCGCGCGTATGGTCGTGGGCCACACGGTTGACGGTGATGTGACAACCGTGGTCGCCCAGGACCCCGAAAACCCGCAATACGGGTCCATCCGCCTGAACTTTTCCGCCAACCCCACGGAATTGCGCCAATGGGTCATCCGCGATGACACCGGCGCTGAAACCACCGTTATCTTGGGCAATATGCGCTTTGGCGGGCAGTTGTCGGCGCGGTTGTTCGATGTGGTGGCAGAAACCGAACAACGGCGGCGGTGATCAGGGTTTGGTCAGCGCTTGTTCCAGCGCTTCGCGGATGAGGCGCTGATAGGGGATGCCACGGTCCTTGGCGCGCGCTTTCAGCGCCGCAATCAAGGGTTCAGGCAAGCGCATGGTCACGCGCGCGGATTTTGGCAGGGTTTCGAAGCGCATCGGCTTGAACTGTGCGAAGTCCAAAGCAGACAGGTCTTGATCAAGGAAATCTTCGGCCTGCTCGTCAGTTGTCAGGACGGGAACCGATGTTGGGGAAGATTTCGGCATAGCGTGTGACCTCTCGGGCGTGCATGTAGCGGGCGCTGATGGGGCGGATTTTGCCGTCCCGCCAGCAAAAGGCTATGAAAGCCGGCCGGCCTTCGGGGGTAGGACCAAGTGCGATGAAACGCTGCTCGGCATTGGTCGAATGCTCCGGGTCAGGCGCAACATGAAGGCCCCCACGGAACATGATTTCGATCTGGGCGCGGGTCAGGCCGTGCTTTTCACATTTGGCACTGTTGCCGTGGTCCCAGTCGAAGGTGATCATAATGTATGTACAAATGTGCGGACAGTCAAGGATTTAGGGTGAAGCTATGTTGTCAGTAAATGATATTGCCGCTGCGGGTTGCGCAGCGCTTTCAAATGCAGCTTAACATCTTCTGGTAAACCAAGATCTTCAAGTTTATGAATCGGTTTAATCCCAAAAGGCATTATTTCTCCTTGCTTATTGCTCAGAATTATTGGCGCGAGTTCCTGAAGATAGCGCGGCTCTGGAAGGCAAAAGCGCTTTTCGTCTCTACAGACCATTGAGAAAAGTGCATTAGATGCGCAGTCTGCCAAGATGAAGCATCTATCATCTTTCTTCTTTACAGCTATGATTGAGAAAGGGTTGAGTCCGCGCAATGAAGCAGCTCGATGGTCGAGTGGAGTCGTTTGAATGCGCTTAACAAAGGAAATAAGTGAACTGTATTGCTGATCTCTAGCTTCTAGCCGAATACTAACAGATTCTCTAGAAATCCCGCAAACACTTAATGCATTCGAAACCCTCTCGAGTAGATACTGTGATACCTTGTTGTAGTAATGTGTTGGCGTTGAACTTGCTTGTGGAAGGTATTCTAAGAGGGATAGCTTGTTTGAGATTACTCCGACCATTCCTACAGGTAATTTAGCGATTGTTCTTGCTAGAAAAATTCTTTCATAGTGCGAAAGATTTTTCGAATGCTTTCCAGACTGTAAGAATGGCAGTCCTTGGAGAGCTGTTTCGATCTTCTCTCGGTTTTCCTCTCGAAAGAAGACAACCGACATGCAGAAATACTGCGTTGGTCCAAAAGATGGATCAGGCGCTACGTTCCGTAGACCCGTATCGCCTGACTCATCAATGAGGACTGTATACATTTCACCTCGTAAATTTCTTATACTTAACCCGCTTCGGCTCCAGCGCGTCAGGCCCCAACCGCCGTTTCTTGTCGTCTTCATAGGCTGCGAAATTGCCCTCGAACCATTCGACATGTGCCTCGCCCTCAAACGCTAGTATGTGCGTGCACAGCCGGTCAAGGAAGAAGCGGTCGTGGGAAATGACCACGGCGCAGCCTGCGAAATCTTCCAGCGCCGCTTCCAGAGCTTGCAGGGTTTCCACGTCCAGATCGTTGGTCGGTTCATCCAGCAGCAGCACATTGCCGCCTGCGCGCAGCAGTTTGGCCATATGCACGCGGTTACGTTCACCCCCTGACAGCAGGCCCACTTTCTTTTGCTGGTCGCCCCCTTTGAAGTTGAACGCGCCCACATAGGCGCGGGAGTTCACCTCGGCATCGCCAAGCTGGATGATGTCCAGCCCGTCGCTGATTTCTTCCCACACGGTTTTCTTCGCATCCAGCGCATCGCGCGACTGATCCACATAGGACAGCTGCACCGTGTCGCCGAATTCGATGCTGCCCTCATCTGGCTGTTCCTGTCCGGTCAGCATGCGAAACAGCGTAGATTTGCCCGCGCCGTTGGGACCGATCACGCCGACAATACCGCCCGGTGGCAGCGCGAAGGACAGGTCTTCGATCAGCAGGCGGTCGCCATAGCCCTTTTTCAGGTTCTCGATCTCGATCACCTTGCCGCCAAGGCGTGGACCATTGGGAATGATGATCTGTGCGCGACCGATCTTTTCACGCTCGGACTGGCCTGCCTTTTCTTCATAGGCGGCAATCCGTGCCTTGGATTTGGTTTGCCGTGCTTTCGCGCCTGCCCTGATCCATTCCAGCTCGCGTTCCAGCGATTTCTGGCGCGCCTTGTCCTCGCGGGATTCCTGGCTCAGGCGTTTGGCTTTTTGTTCCAGCCATGCGGAATAATTCCCTTCATAGGGAATGCCGCGCCCGCGGTCGAGTTCCAGAATCCAGCCGGTGATGTCATCCAGAAAGTAGCGGTCATGGGTGACAATCAGGATGGTGCCCTTGTATTCGATCAGGTGCTTTTGCAGCCATGCGATGGTTTCGGCGTCCAAATGGTTGGTCGGTTCGTCCAGCAGCAGCATGTCGGGCGCTTCCAGCAGCAGCTTGCACAGCGCCACGCGGCGCTTTTCACCACCTGACAGGGTGTCGACCGATGCCGTGTCGGGCGGGCAGCGCAGCGCTTCCATGGCGACATCGATCTGGCTGTCCAGATCCCACAGGTTTTCCGCGTCGATCTGGTCTTGTAGCGCGGCCATTTCATCGGCGGTCTCGTCAGAATAGTTCATGGCCAGTTCGTTATAGCGGTCCAGCTTGGCCTGTTTTTCGGCCACGCCCAGCATGACATTGCCGCGCACGTCCAGTGTGGCGTCCAGGTCGGGTTCCTGCGGCAGGTAACCCACTTTGGCCCCTTTTGCGGCCCAGGCCTCGCCGGTGAAATCCTTGTCGATGCCCGCCATGATGCGCAGCAGCGTGGATTTCCCCGCGCCATTGACACCCACAACCCCGATTTTCACGCCCGGAAGAAAGGACAGCCGAACGTTTTCAAAGCATTTCTTGCCGCCGGGATAGGTTTTGGACACACCATCCATGTGGTAGACATATTGATAGGACGCCATGTGCTTTCCTTCGTGTGAGATGGGGGCTTTGCCTTCCCTAGCGCAAGGACGGGCCGTGCTGCAAGCGGGACAGGGCGGAAATGGAAAAACCCCCGCGGCGTGCGCGGGGGTATATCTTGGGGGCAAGCGGTGCCTTAGTTGGCGACCGGAGCTTCGCCCTGCTGGGCGCGCAAAGCGGCCTGACGCTGGATTTCCTGTTTATACAGGGCCAGAAAATCGACCGTGTCCAGATTCAGCGGCGGGAAGCCGCCATCGCGCGTGACATCGGAAATGATGCGGCGTGCGAAGGGGAAAATCATGCGCGGGCATTCGATCAGCAAAAACGGGTGCAGCTGTTCGGCGGGCACGTTTTCAATCAGGAAAACACCGACATAGTCCAGTTCCACGATGAACAGCGCCTGATCATCTTCCTTGTTCTTGGATGTGATCTTGAACTTGGTGGCGACTTCATACTGGTTTTCCACGTCGCGCTTGTTCGCATCAAGGCTGACCTGCACCTGAATGTCGGGCTGGACATTGCTGCCTTGCAGTTTCTTCTGCGCGGCGACATTTTCAAACGACAGGTCACGCACGAATTGCGCCATAACGCGCATGTTCACTTTCGGGGTTTCGGCTGGCTGTGCGCCGTTGGTTTCTTCTGCCATGTTTACCGGGCTCCTATTGATGGACAGTTATTCTTCGGCGCGCTTGTAGCAGGGGGGCGCGGGTGGCTCAATCCCGCTTTTGGTTTGGCGGCAGGTGGTGTGTGTTTTGCTGCGGATCCGGCTGGCGGACATAGTCGCCGTCAATGACATCATCGCGCGCAGGCCGAGTATGTGCGGCGCTTGCCCGAAGAACCAGACGCGACAGAATCAAGGCGCGCACAGGCGGCAGCAGCAGCAACAGCCCAAGGCCATCTGTGAAAAACCCCGGCAGCAGCACCAGCAACGCGCCGATCATGCGCAGGGCCGAATGCGCCATGGGGCTTGCGGGGCTTGCATCGCGCGCAAGGGCCGCGCGGACGCTTTCGGCATTGCGGTAGGGTTCCAGGCGCATCAGCACCAGACCCAGCGCGCCGCTCAGGAAAACCCAAGCCAGCGTTCCGATGACGCCTATTTCGCTTCCAAATTGAACGAAAAGTGCGATTTCAACGACCGGAATGGCCAGTATGGCTAACAGAATCCACATCTTTCGGCCTCTCGTCTGAAATGATGTTACTTTGGAAGGTAGACTTGACCGTCTTCGCGCCTTACATAAGCATTTGAACCGCCATACCAACCCCTGGCCGAGGTAACAATGGAACCCGCCGTGATCCAGCTTCTTATTCTTGCAGGCATTGCTGTCTTTCTTATTCTGCGTTTGCGCGCTGTTCTTGGAACACGCGACGGATTTGAGTCCAAACCCGTTCAACGCGGTGACGGCACGTCGGAACCGCTGTCAAAACCACGATTTGAGGTGATTGACGGTGGCCCTGATACCGATATTACCGACCATGTGCCCGAAGGGTCCGACATGGCGAAAGTGCTTGCGCGGATGAAGGCGGTTGATCCTGATTTCAGTGTGGGCGATTTCCTTCAGGGTGCCCGTGGCGCGTATGAAATGATTCTGATGGCGTTTGAATCCTCGGATATGGATTCAATCCTGCCGTTCCTGTCGCGTGATGTGTTCAACAGTTTTGACGAAGTTGTGCAGTTGCGTGAACAGCAGGGCGTGCGGGTGGATGCCTCTTTCGTGGGGCTGCGCGAACTGGACCTTGTGGGCGCCACGTTTGACGAGGACACCAACGAGGGCGAGATCACCATCAAGTTCCTGGGTGAACTGACATCTGTGGTCCGCAAAGTTGACAGCGGCGAGATTGTCGAAGGTGACCCGAATGAGATCAAGCGCCAGCGCGATGTTTGGACATTTGCCCGCGATTTGACGGCTGACAGCCCGAACTGGAAACTGGTCGCCACCGGCGAGTGACATTCGGAGGCAGGGGATGACCCGCAAATCCCGCAGGTTGCATCCCGACGATCTTGAACTTTGGGGCCGCGTCGCGAAAAGCGCGCGGCCTTTGAAGTCCGATCTGGCAAAAGCGTTCGAGATGCCGGATGTGGCCCAACAGGTGTTCACACCCGAGCCCGAAAAAAAGCCAAAAAAAGCGCCGCGTCATCAGGGTGGGACCATTCTGCGGCCCACGCCCCCCGGTGCGGCTGTTATGCACGACCTTTTGCCGCCGATATCGGATGCGTTGGCGGGCGCGGCTGTCAGTATGGACAAGCGCAAATTCCAGCGCATGACCAAGGGCAAGTTGCAGCCCGAAGCGCGGATCGACCTGCATGGCATGACACTGGCGCAGGCGCATGCGGCGCTGAACGGGTTTATCCTGCGTGCCCAGTCGCAGGGGTTGCGGTTGGTGCTGGTGATCACCGGCAAGGGAAAGACTGTTGCCGATGACGGCCCGATCCCGCGCAGACGCGGGGCGTTGAAACATGATGTGCCGCAATGGTTGCGCATGGCACCACTGGCAGGCGCGGTGCAGGAGTTGCGCGAGGCGCATCTGCGCCATGGCGGCAGTGGCGCGTATTATGTGTATTTGCGCAAGGCGCGGCCGTGATGTCGGATTTGAGTATTTTTTGCAAGATGAAGGGGCAGGGCGGCCCCTTGGCAAGTGGCCGGATTTGCGGCAAAGGAGCATGTCCGAGCAAGAGGCCAGACAGATGACATTCCGTTTCGATATATCCGCGCGCGATGGCCGCGCCCGCAGCGGCACCATTCATACGCCACGCGGCGACATTCGCACGCCTGCCTTCATGCCGGTGGGCACGGCCGCAACCGTCAAGGCGATGATGCCCGAGTCGGTGCGCGAAACGGGTGCGGATATTTTGCTTGGCAACACATATCACCTGATGCTGCGCCCGACGGCGGAACGCATTGCGGCCCTGGGCGGTTTGCACAAGTTCATGAACTGGAACCGGCCCATATTGACGGATTCGGGCGGGTTTCAGGTTATGTCGCTGGCCAGCCTGCGCAAGATGTCCGAAGAAGGCGTGCGCTTTGCCAGTCATATTGACGGGTCGCGCCACATGCTTAGCCCCGAACGCTCGATGGAAATCCAGCGCTTGCTGGGGTCTGACATTGTGATGTCATTTGATGAATGCACCCCCTTTCCAGCGGATGAGAAGGTGGCGCGCGCGTCCATGGAATTGTCCATGCGCTGGGCGGCGCGGTCGCGCGCGGCGTTTGGTGACAGGCCGGGATACGCGCTGTTTGGTATTCAGCAAGGGTCGGTTTACCGCGACCAGCGCGCTGAAAGCGCCGATAAACTGCGCGAGATCGGATTTGACGGCTACGCCATTGGCGGGCTGGCTGTGGGCGAGGGGCAGGAGGTGATGTTTGAGGTGCTGGATTATGCCCCCCCACAACTGCCGGATGACAAGCCGCGCTACCTGATGGGGGTGGGCAAGCCGGATGATATTGTGGGCGCGGTCCAGCGCGGTGTCGATATGTTCGACTGCGTTCTGCCATCGCGTTCGGGGCGCACGGGGCAGGGGTGGACCGCGCGCGGGCCTGTGAACCTGCGCAATGCGCGACACCGCGATGACCCCCGCCCGCTGGAAGAGGGCTGCACCTGTCCCGCCTGCCGCAACTACAGCCGTGCCTATTTGCATCATGTCATCAAGGCCGATGAAATCATCGGGTCGATGCTGCTGACATGGCATAATCTGGCCTATTACCAGCGGTTGATGCAGGGGCTGCGGGAGGCTATTGTGCAAGGCAGCCTTGACAGGTTCGCTGCTTCCTTCCATGCGAGGCGTGCCGAGGGTGATATAGACCCCATCTGATTTACAGGAGGGCCGAATGGCCGCTGACATGCTTTCGACCGTGGTAAAGCCGATTCACAAGGAGGGATACAAGTTCATCCCCGTATTTGCGGCGGTCACGCTGGTTTTGTTCCTGATCTGGCAGCCGCTGGGATGGGTTGGTGTCGGCCTGACGGTCTGGTGCTACTATTTCTTCCGTGACCCTGACCGACAGACCCCTGTGCGCGAAGGGCTGCTGGTCAGCCCTGCCGACGGGGTGATCTCGCTGATCGAACCCGCAGTGCCCCCGGCCGAGCTGGAAATGGGCGACCAACCCCTGACGCGCGTTTCGGTGTTCATGAATGTGTTTGACTGCCATGTGAACCGCGCGCCCATCGCAGGGCGGGTGGCCAAGATTGCCTACCGGCCCGGCAAATTCCTGAATGCGTCACTGGACAAGGCATCGGTTGATAACGAGCGCAATTCCATGGCACTGGAAATGGCGGACGGGCGCAAGATTGCCGTGGTCCAGATTGCCGGATTGGTGGCGCGGCGCATTCTGTGCGAAGTTGAAGAAGGCCAGATGCTGGACACGGGCACCCGTTTCGGGATGATTCGGTTCGGATCGCGCGTTGATGTGTATTTGCCCGACGGGGTGGAGCCGCTGGTTGCCCTTGGCCAGACAATGGTTTCCGCCGAAACAGTGATTGCCGACCTAAGCAGCACCGAGCCGCGCCGCATGGCCGCGATACGCTGACATGACACCGCGCCGCGATACCCTGTCATTCGTGCAGCTTGTGCCCAATCTTGTGACCATCATGGGCATGTGTGCGGGCTTAAGTGCCATTCGCTACACGTTTGATGGCCGGTTTGAACTGGCCGCAGCGCTTATCATTCTGGCGGCCATACTGGATGGCATGGACGGGCTGCTGGCCCGCAAGCTGAATGCGGCCACGTCCTTTGGTGCGGAACTGGACAGCTTTTCTGATTTTGTAAGTTTTGGTGTGGCCCCCGGTGTTTTGGTGTTTGGCTATGCACTGACAGGGCCGATGGCGGGTTTCGGCTGGGTATTCGTGCTGGTTTTTGCGGTGTGTGCCTGTCTGCGGCTGGCGCGGTTCAATATCAGCCGCACCGCGCCCGAAGATGCAGGCCACCGCCATTTTGTGGGCGTGCCTGCACCGGCAGGCGCAATGCTGGGGTTGTTGCCGGTCTATGCGGGGCTTGCCGGCCTTGTCGACCCGTCACGGTTTCCGGTGCTGACAGCATTCTATCTGGCGGTTGTGGGTTTGTTGATGGTGTCGCGCCTGCCAACACCGTCGCTGAAGGGGATCAGGATCAAACGCGAATACGCAATATGGGTGCTGGTCGGCATGAGCGTTTTCGTGGGCCTGTTGTTCTTGCGGACATGGATCACGCTGGTTGTAACGGATTTGATTTATCTGGGCGTTCTGGGCACTTTGGCAATGCGGCATTTGCGGAAACAAAAAGGCACCAGTTAGCGGGCGTTTTTTACCGATACCTGCTTGACGCGGGCAGACGCTTCGCATAATTGGACGCCATAGCGCGGTTGTAGCTCAGTTGGTTAGAGTACCGGCCTGTCACGCCGGGGGTCGCGGGTTCGAGCCCCGTCAACCGCGCCATTAAAAAACTCCTGCCTTTCGGGCGGGAGTTTTTTGTTTTCGCCGTTTAGCGAGCATTCAGCATTATGGACGCGGCATTTGCGCGCCCGTCACGGCGGCGACCGCTTGTGGCACCAAAGCGCCCCGATGGCCGATAACTTCGCGGCTAAGGGCATGGCCTGCACGAATGGCGGTGCTGCAATCCGCGCCGTTCAGCCAGGCAGCCAGATAGCCCGCGTTGAAGCTGTCGCCTGCCGATGTGGTATCAACAGGGGTTTCCGGGGCCAGACCTGTGATGTCACCGTGCCCTTCTGCGCCGCCAAAGCACATAGGCCCGCCCCCGTTCTTGACCACTACATGACCGGCCCCAAGCGACAGGTAGCGCGCGATCGTGGCCTGCATGTTGGTATCGCCAAAATGGGTGGCTTCGTCGTCAAAACTGGGCAGGACCAGATCGGCAAGGGCGGCGGTGCCCTCAATACCGTTGCGCATGGCGGCTGCGTTGTCCCACAGGCGCGGGCGCAGGTTCGGGTCAAACACCACTTGCGTGCCCGCCGCGCGCGCGACACTTAGCGCGTCAAGCAGGGTTCTGCGCGCCGCTGCGGGCAGAATCGCGATTGTAATGCCCGACAGATAGGCGATTTTGCACCCTGCAAGGGCAGTATGCAGCAAGGCGGGATCATCGGCCAAGGCTTTGGCCGCGGATGTGTCGCGCCAGTAGCTGAAGCTGCGTTCACCGTTATTCAGGCTGATGGCATACAGGCCGATTTCGCGCACAGGATCGCGGCTGACATGGGTGGCATCGATGCCTTCCGTGGCAAGAAAATCCAGCATGCGTTGCGAAAAATCGCCTTGTCCCACGCGGGACAGATAACCGACTTGCCAGTCGTCCCCCAGAAGGCGGCGCAGATACCATGCTGTGTTCAATGTATCGCCCGCAATGCCAAGCCGCCAGTTATCCGGCTGGTCGGATTGCGACAGCTCGACCATTGCTTCGCCGATGGACAGAATAAGCGGTGTTGTCATGTGTCATGTCCCATCTTGATTTCGACCGCAGTTCTGCGGGCGTGCGGCGCAGTCTTGGGGCCAAACTGGAATATTAGTTGACCACCTATGTCAACCGTAGCGATGCAGATGTCAATCTGCTGGCGGGATGTGCGAATGGCCGCAGCATATCGGAAAAACGGTAGCGGAGATTCGCGGGAACCTGCCCTTCACCCTTGGATAAAGCCCGCGCTATCGGTGGGCCGGGGTCTGCCGGTCCGACGCTATTGAAGTTCACTTTATGCAGGCGGCATACTCCTGACTTCAAAGGATTGAATCACCATCAGCCAAACCGGCAGGCCGCGGGACGGCCCGCCGATAGCGCGGCGGCCTGCGGCCTTTGCTCCGCGCCTTGTATAATTCCAACGTCCCCTTAGGCCATTTCCCCATTACCACCATCTTCCGGGTGGGTGCCGCACAAATCACAGACCCGCCCTCAAGGCGGGTCTGTGGCAGTTACTGGAAACCCCGCAATAGTTAATGCACCAGCGTCGCGCGTGGTGCGCTGTCATCGCGTGACAACTGGCCATTGACGATCAGCCCGTCCGGCCCTGATGTCACTTCGACTGTGCTGCCGTCCAGAACTGTCCCGCCCAGCAGCATTTCGGCAAGCGGGTCTTGCAAATAGCGCTGGATCACCCGTTTCAGGGGCCGTGCGCCGTAAACGGGGTCATAGCCCTTGTCCGCCAGCCAAGTGCGTGCCCCGTCATCGAGTTCCAGCGTGATCTTGCGTGCCAGCAGGCGTTTCAGCAAACGCGCCATCTGGATGTCGACAATCGCATCCATATCTGCCCGCGCCAGCCGGTCAAAGATGATGGTTTCATCCAGCCGGTTCAGGAATTCGGGGCGGAAATGGGCGCGCACAGCGTCCATCACCTGTCCGCGCGCCTGCGTGCCGTCGCTGCCTTCGGGCAGTTGCGACAGCGCTTGCGAGCCAAGGTTCGAGGTCAGGATGATCAGCGTTTGCTTGAAATCCACCGTGCGGCCATGCCCGTCGGTCAGAACCCCGTCATCCAGCACCTGCAACAGCACGTTGAACACTTCGGGATGTGCCTTCTCAACCTCGTCGAACAGCACAACCTGATAGGGCCTGCGGCGCACGGCTTCGGTCAGAACGCCACCTTCTTCATAGCCGACATAGCCGGGGGGTGCCCCGATCAGACGGCTTACAGCGTGTTTTTCCATGAATTCCGACATGTCGATGCGCACCATAGCACTGTCGTCATCAAACAGGTATTCGGCGACCGCTTTGGTCAGTTCGGTTTTGCCCACGCCGGTTGGCCCAAGGAACAGGAAACTGCCAAGGGGGCGGTTTTCGTCGTTCAGACCGGCACGGGCGCGGCGCACGGCATTGGCCACGGCGCGCACGGCGGTGTTCTGGCCGATGACACGCTTGTGCAGTTCATCTTCCATGCGCAGCAGTTTGTCGCGTTCGCCTTCCAGCATTTTGGATGTGGGAATGCCTGTCCAGCGTTCCACGACTTCGGCAATCTGTTCGGGGCGCACGGCATCGGCGACCATTTTCTGGGCCTCGCGGGCCTCTGCATCAGCCAGCTTGCGTTCCAGTTCGGGGATTTCGCCATATTGCAACCGGCCGGCGGCGGCAAAGTCACCGCTGCGCTTTGCGGTTTCCAGATCGATGCGCGCACGGTCCAGATCTTCCTTGATCTTGCGCGCTTCTTCCAGTTTGTCGCGTTCCGCCTGCCATGTGGCTGTCAGTTCGGCGCTGCGTTCTTGCAGGTCGGACAATTCGCGTTCCAGTGTTTCCAGCCGGTCGCGGGATGCGGCGTCATCTTCTTTGCGCAGCGCCTCGGACTCGATCTGTTTTTGCAAGATGTCGCGGTCCAGCGCGTCCAGTTCTTCGGGCTTGCTGTCCACTTCCATCCGCAGACGGCTGGCCGCTTCGTCCATCAGGTCAATGGCCTTGTCGGGCAAAAAGCGGTCGGTGATATAGCGATGCGACAGCGTGGCCGCTGTCACCAGCGCCGAGTCCGAGATGCGAACGCCATGGTGCAGTTCGTATTTTTCCTTGATGCCGCGCAGGATGGAAATCGTATCCTCGACTGTGGGTTCCTCGACCAGAATTGGCTGGAAGCGCCGCGCAAGGGCCGCGTCCTTTTCGACATGCTTGCGGTATTCATCCAGTGTGGTTGCGCCCACGCAGTGCAATTCGCCGCGCGCCAGCGCCGGTTTGATAAGGTTGGCAGCGTCCATTGCCCCTTCGGATTTGCCAGCACCGACAAGGGTGTGCATTTCGTCGATGAACAGGATGATTTCGCCATTGGCTGCCGTGATTTCCGACAAAATTGCCTTCAGGCGCTCTTCAAATTCGCCACGGTACTTTGCACCGGCGATCAAGGCGCCCATATCCAGCGCCATCAGCTTCTTGTCGCGCAGGGATTCGGGAACATCGCCATTGATGATGCGCAGCGCCAGCCCTTCGGCAATGGCGGTTTTACCGACACCGGGTTCACCGATCAGAACGGGGTTGTTCTTGGTGCGCCGCGACAGAACCTGCATGGAGCGACGAATTTCTTCATCCCGGCCGATGATGGGGTCAATCTTGCCGTCACGCGCGGCCTGCGTCAGATCGCGGGCGTATTTTTTCAACGCCTCATACCCGTCTTCGGCAGAGGCACTGTCAGCAGTGCGCCCCTTGCGCAGGTCATTGATGGCGCTGTTAAGTTTCTGCGCGGTCACGGCACCTGCGTCCAGCGCATCCTTGGCATCGGATTTCACCAATGCCAGTGCGGTCAGCATGCGTTCAACGGTTACATAACTGTCATTCGCCTTTTTGGCGAGCTGTTCAGCCTGATCCAGCACCTTGGCAGTTTGCGGATCAATGTAGATCTGGCCGTCGCCGCCGGACACTTTCGGGATTTTTGCCAGCGCAATCTCATTGGCCTGCATCACGCGGTCGGGGGCACCACCGGCGCGCTGAATAAGGTTGGCGGCCATGCCCTGATCATCATCCAGCAGGGCTTTCAGCAAATGTGCGGGCGCGACGCGCTGGTGATCTTCGCGCAGGGCTATGGTTTGCGCCGCTTGCAGAAAACCGCGGGCGCGTTCGGTAAATTTTTCAAGGTTCATCTGTACTCTCCTTCATAAGCGCCCTGAAATACGGGAACCGCCTGACATTCAGCGCGGCACCATGTCGGGCCTTGAAGCTTATTTGGGAAGGCTTGCATGCTGTTGCAAGATGGGCACAGTTGATAAGATCGAATTTAGGTCAGGTGCGTGGGTTGGGTATCGCAGACCAGTCAAGACCGGTTCCACGATAGAGAGTGAACCGCGTCCAGTCATGTGTTTGCGACCCCTGCGGCATCTTGCGGAACCCTAGCCTGTGCACCAACCGCAGCGACGCCATGTTTTCAACGTGAATGCGCGCCTCGATCTGTTGAAGGGCAGGGAATTTTGCAAAGCAGCGATAGGCAAACACGCCCACCATGGGCGCAGACAGCCCCTTGCCCCAATAATCGCGCCCCAGCCAATAGCTGATTTCGCCGGAGGCAGGCGGCGTCGCACCCTTTGCCCATTGCAACCGGACCTGACCGACAAGCCGGTCGTTCCAATATGCGGCCCGAACCTTGTGATGTGCCGCTTGCTGGGACAGGGCAATCAGGTCTTGCGCCAGTTCAAGCGACAGGGGTGCCGGATATTCCTCGGGCATAAAGCGCCACAAATCGGGATCATCCAGCATTTGCTGATACGCGGGCGCATCATCATGGTGCCACCCATCAAATTTGAACGCATCGGTCAGATCGTCGGGTGGCGCGCGCAGCGTCGATGCGGCGATCTTCTTGCCGCGCAACGTATCCGGCACGTCCCTGTCATGGGGTGCCATGTCCTGAGCGTGTGGTTCTGATGTCATGTCATCCAGCGGCATGGCTGATTCTACCCTTCATTCTTGGTTAACAAGATAGGCATGCTATTGCGTAAGATCAGTCAAAAGCGGTACGAAATTTTCGTGACCTGCACGAAATTTCACGGGATTGTTCGTTCAAGCGATACAGTTTGCACAGTCCGGCCAGTTTGTTCACAGCACCAGTCCTGCAAAGCACAGATATCAACAGGCAAAGCTTCTGCCATGCCATCTGCAAAGGCAAGAAACATATTCATATTGGGTTGGCGCACCGCTGTCAGAACCGGAATATCCTGTGCCAGGGCTTGCCCGATGACGGATCGAAAGCCGCGCCCTTCTGCTTCGGCCTTGCCGAATTTGTTCAGGATCAGCAGTGCAGGTCTGGCGTCAAGCGTTGCGGCCACCAGCCCGACAGCCGTTTCCAGCCCGTGCGCGTCCAGCCGGCACCCGCTGGCATGAGGGCCAAGACTGTGGCTGATGCGTATGTGGTGTGACTGGCCAATGACCTGCAAATCCATATCGCACGGGCGGCCCTGCGTGGTTTCGCGGTTGATCTGGACCACACCGGCCAATGGCCAGCTGGCCGCCGTAAGCCGGTGGGCCAGTTCAGCCAGCAGCCTGTCGGCATTGCCGCGCCCCTGTGCAGAAATATAGCCGAGCATCTGTCTGCCCTTCCGTGCAAGCCGTGTTATATCGCATGTACACTGACGCCGTCATAAGGGCCAGTCTGCATATGCGGCACAGCGCGCAAAGGTGCAGCAAACAAAGGGACCGCGGATCATGATTTTGGGTGTTGTGCTGGCAGGCGGGCAGGCCACGCGCATGGGTGGCGGCGACAAGGGGTTTCGCACCCTTGCAGGCCAGTCCCTGTTTGCGCATGTGCTGGACCGCCTGACGCCGCAGGTGGCAGGTGTGGCGCTGAATGCGAATGGCGATCCGGCGCGTTTTGACACGCTTGGCCTGCGGGTTCTGGCCGATTCGCTGCCGGATTTTCCCGGCCCGCTGGCGGGCATTCTGGCGGGGATGGACTGGGGCGCGCAGGCGGGGGCGGCGCAAATTGTGACCGTTGCGGCCGACACGCCGTTTTTTCCGCGCGATCTGGTGGACAGGCTGCAAGATGCGGCAGGCAGATCAGGCGTGGCGGTGGCCGCAACGCGGCGCAATGGCGTGTTGCAGCGCCACCCCACATTCGGTTTGTGGCCCGTCGCCCTGCGCGATGATCTGCGGGCGGCATTGACGGGCAGAATGCGCAAGGTGACGATTTGGGTTGACCGCCATGATGGCGGGGTTGCGGAATTTGACACTGACCCGTTTGACCCGTTTTTCAACATCAACACCCCGCAAGACCTGATTACCGCAGGCCAGTTGGCAGCGCTGCGATGAGGGGGGGCGCACCAGCAGAAGGGACGCAGCATTTCGACCGGGTTGTGGTGGTTGACTGGTCGGCCAATTCAACCCCCAAACGCGGCGCGGATTCCATATGGATCGGCAGTGCGGGCGCGGGTGCGTGTGCGCCTGAAAATCTGGCCACACGGGTGCAGGCGATGGACGTGCTGCGTGCGCGCATTGATGCAGGAATAGCGGCTGGCCAGCGTGTTCTGATCGCGTTTGACATAGGTTTCGGGTTTCCGCGCGGTTTTGCGCAGCACCTGACAGGGCAGGCCAGCGCGCTTGCGGTCTGGGACTGGCTGGCACAGCGGGTTCGCGATGACGCGCGCAACAGGAACAACCGCTTTGAGGTTGCAGCCGCGATCAACCGTGAATTTCCGGGCGTCGGCCCGTTCTGGGGGCGGCCATCGGGGCGCGCGTTGCCGGACCTGCCGGAAAAAGGTTTGGCGCGGCATGGCCACGGGCTGGCGGAATTGCGCGAAACCGAAGCGCTGTGTTCGGGTGCACACCCCATGTGGAAGCTGTATACGACAGGGTCGGTTGGGTCGCAAAGCCTGTTGGGGATTGCGCATCTGGCAGCTTTGCGCGTGGAGTATGGTGCAGCGCTGTCAGTCTGGCCGATGCAGCCTGCGGATGCGCCGGTGGTGGTTGTGGAAACCTATCTGTCGTTGATTGATACGGCCGTGCGCAAGGCACAGGGGTATGCCTGCAAGGATGCGGCACAGGTGGATTTGCTGGCGCGTGCGCTGCACAGGTCCGACATGGCGGCGCTGATGGTGCCCCCTGCCGCAGCTGCGGTGTTGCGTGAAGAAGGCTGGATTCTGGGCGCCGGGCATCAGGCCAGCCTGTTGAAAGCATTGGATAGCGCGGAATAAAAAAGGGGGGGCGCATATGGCCCCGCCCGCCCACCCACGCCGGTCGCTGACTGCGCCCGGCTAGGCCATACGCGCCCCCCCTTTTTTTGCGCGTGCGGGCCACGCGCTGTTGCTGAAGCCGGATAAATGCAACGGAAAATTGCCTATTGTCGCGGTTATGTCCCGCCGCCACCCCATTCTTGCCCGAATTGGCGGCGATGGTGGCACGGTAAAACTGGTAATCCGGGGCGTAATGATGGACAGACTGACCGAGATGGAAGCCTTTGCGACGGTAGTGGACCAAGGCGGGTTCACGGATGCGGCGCGAAAGATGGGCATATCGAAATCGGCGGTATCCAAGCATGTATCGGCCCTGGAAACCCGCCTTGGCGCGCGCCTGCTGAACCGCACGACACGCAGGGTAAGCCCCACAGACATTGGCCTTGCCTATTACGACCGCGCGCGGCGGGTGCTGAATGACGCGGGCGAGGCCGACAATCTGGTTACGGCCATGCAATCGGCGCCGTCAGGGATTTTGCGCATTGCGGTTCCCACGGATTTTGGCGCCGCGCATGTGTCCCCGCTATTGGGGGAGTTTCTGGAACGTTACCCGGATGTGTCCGTGAACATGGTTCTGAAAAACCGCTATGTCGAGCTGATCTCGGAAGGGTTTGATCTGGCCATTCGCATGGGCGATATGGATGACAGCAGCCTGCGTGCGCGCAAGATTTGCGAAACAACCCAGCGTCTTATCGCGTCGCCCGCGTATCTGGCCGAACATGGCCGCCCTGCGCGGATTGATGATTTGAATGATCACCGGTTGCTGTATTATTCCCACAATGCGGCAACATCGGTCTGGCGTATTACGGCCCCTTCCGGTGAGGTGCGTCAGGTGCGTTCGGCGACATGGTTTTCCGTCAATGACGGGCAGTCCCTGCTGAATGCCGCCATAAACGGGCTTGGAATAGCCTATCTGCCCAGCTTCCTGTTTTCGCAGTCCATGAAAAGCGGCCTTGTGGAAGATGTGATCCCCGACCTGCCGCGCGATGTTCAGGCGATGCATGCTGTGTTTCCGGCCGGGCGCTATACGCAACCCAAAGTGCGCGCGTTGATTGATTATCTTGTCGAGAAGCTTGGAAACCGCAGCGCGAATGCGTGGTAGGCCGCCGCCGTAAAAGATGCATACGGGGCAGTTTCAGTCCCGATGATAGGGACTGCCCGCCAGAATGGTCGCGGCACGGTAAAGCTGTTCGGACAACATGACACGCGCCAGCATATGGGGCCAGACCATGGCCCCGAATGACACCAGCTTATGCGCGCGGTCCCGTAAATCGGGGTCCAGCCCGTCAGCGCCCCCGATCACGAAGGCCATGTCACTTATACCAGCATCGCGCCTTGTGGCGATATGCTGCGCAAATTCGCGCGACGACATGACCTGCCCGCGTTCATCAAGGGCAATAATTTCTGCACCATCGGGAATGGATTTTTCCAGCAGTTTGGCCTGCGCGGCAGGTGTCGTGGCCTTGCGGTCGTCCAGTTCGTGTTCCAGACACGGGCCAAGGGACAGCGCGCGCCCTGCCTTGTCGAAACGCGCAAGATAGTCATCTATCAATGCGCGTTCCGGCCCTTTGCGTATGCGCCCTATGGCGCAGACATGCAGTCGCATCAGGTGGCAGGCACAAGGCCTGCATCCTGCCACATCTTTTCAAGCTGATAAAATTCCCGCACTTCTGGGCGGAAAATATGGACAACAACATCGCCGGTGTCGATCAACACCCAGTCGCCCGTTTCCTTGCCCTCGATCCGGGCTGTCAGGCGATAGGTTTCTTTCAACCGGTCCATCAGTTTCTGTGCCATGCCTGCGACTTGTCGCGTCGAACGACCGGAAGCCACGACCATATGATCGGCCATGGCCGATTTCGACCGCAGGTCGATGGTTACAATGTCTTCGGCTTTATCATCGTCAAGCGAGGTCAGAACCAGATCCAGAAGCGCATCACTGCTTAGGGTGGCAGGTGCCGAGGGTGCCGTGCGGGCCGCAAGTGCGGTAGGTTCTGTGGTAGACAGAGAACTGTCCTCCTGATGTGTAAATTGTTGACACCCCCAATTTAACACCATGCTGGTGGTTTCTCAATCATGCAGATGGCCCCTTTGCGGCGTTGTGGTCACTTTTTGCGTAGAAATTGCGCGAGGGACCCGGTGTGAAGCGTTGCTTACGGTTTGATTCGGGCGTATGACAGCGGCCATGAAACGTTATTTCGACATGACAGACCATGCGCGCCTGCCGCAACGCTTTCAGCGTGAAAACCGGTCTGTGCTGGCACGACTGCGCTGATCTGCCCGCGCCAGCCTTCGGGCTGCCCTTTCAGCACCGCCAATTCCTCTGATCGCAAGAGAGATCGCCATGACTGTAGCCAAAACTCTGTATGATAAAATCTGGGACGCCCATGTTGTCCATCAGGACAAGGACGGCACCTGCCTGCTGTATATCGACCGCCATCTGGTTCATGAAGTGACCAGCCCGCAAGCATTTGAGGGGCTGCGCATGACGGGCCGCACTGTGCGCGCACCGGAAAAAACCATTGCTGTGCCCGACCATAACGTGCCCACAACACCAGATCGCGAAAACGGGATTGAAAACCCCGAATCCCGCATTCAGGTGGATGCATTGGACAAGAATGCGCGCGAATTCGGCGTGAATTATTACCCTGTGAACGATATTCGCCAAGGTATCGTGCACATCGTTGGTCCCGAACAGGGCTGGACACTGCCGGGCATGACCGTTGTTTGCGGCGACAGCCACACCGCCACGCATGGCGCATTCGGGGCGCTGGCCCATGGCATCGGCACGTCGGAAGTGGAACATGTGCTGGCCACGCAAACGCTGATCCAGCAAAAATCCAAGAACATGAAGGTGGAAATCACCGGATCACTGCGCCCCGGCGTGACGGCCAAGGACATTACCTTGTCTGTCATTGGCGTGACGGGCACGGCTGGCGGCACCGGCTATGTGATTGAATATTGCGGGCAAGCCATTCGCGAACTGTCGATGGAAGGGCGCATGACCGTGTGCAATATGGCCATCGAAGGTGGCGCGCGCGCCGGTCTGATTGCGCCGGATGAAACGACGTTCGCGTATGTCAAAGGCCGCCCGCATGCCCCCAAAGGCGCGCAATGGGATGCCGCGCTGGCATGGTGGAAAACACTGAAATCCGATGAGGATGCACCTTGGGACAAGGTTATCACCCTGAAGGGCGAAGATATTGCGCCCGTCGTGACATGGGGCACCAGCCCCGAAGATGTGCTGCCCATCACCGCAAGCGTTCCCGCGCCTGAAGACTTCAGCGGTGGCAAGGTGGATGCTGTGCGCCGTGCACTGGATTACATGGGCCTGAAGCCCGGCCAGAAACTGACCGATATTGAAATTGATACGGTTTTCATCGGGTCATGCACCAATGGCCGCATTGAGGATTTGCGCGCAGCCGCCGCAATTCTGAAAGGCAAGAAAATCAAGGCGGGCCTGCGGGCCATGGTTGTGCCCGGTTCGGGGTTGGTGCGTGCGCAGGCCGAAGAAGAAGGGCTGGCGCAGATTTTCATCGATGCAGGATTTGAATGGCGCCTTGCGGGGTGTTCCATGTGTCTGGCGATGAACCCCGACCAGCTTAGCCCCGGCGAGCGCTGCGCAGCAACGTCCAACCGCAACTTTGAGGGGCGTCAGGGTCGCGGTGGCCGCACACATCTGATGTCACCCGGTATGGCAGCGGCAGCGGCAATCACGGGGCGCCTGACGGATGTGCGCGAACTGACGGGTGAGCCGGTTCTGACCGGGTGAGCAAGGTGTCCCGCATCGTGCCGCGCCCGCGCGTTCTGGTAATTGCTGAAGCCGCGAACCCCGAATGGGTCAGTGTGCCCCTTGTGGGGTGGCAGATTGCCAGTGCGTTGCGGCGGGTGGCGGATGTGCATCTGGTCACACAGGTGCGCAACCGTGATGCGGTTTTGCGTGCCGGTCTGATGGAAGGACAGGATTTCACCGTCATTGACAGCGAAGCGCTGGCACGTCCTGTCTGGGCGCTGGCGTCGTGGTTGCGCATGGGCGAAGGGAAGGGCTGGACGATGCTGACCGCGCTTGCATCGCTCAGTTATCCATATTTCGAACGGCTGGTCTGGAAACAGTTCGGCCCGGCCATTCGGTCTGGCGCATATGACATCGTGCACCGTGTCACACCCCTAAGCCCTACGGCAAACAGTTCGCTGGCGTCAAAATGCGCCAGTGCGGGCGTGCCCTTCGTGCTGGGTCCGCTGAACGGCGGCGTGCCGTGGCCCGCAGGTTTTGATGCTGAACGCAGGCGCGAACGCGAATGGCTGTCTTATGTGCGCGGTCTGTATCGCCTGTTGCCGGGGCGGGCGCGTATGTTGCGCAATTGCGCGGCGCTTATCGCGGGATCACGCCACACGCTGGCTGAACTGGGGACACATGGTCGGGAACGCGGGGTGTATATTCCCGAAAACGGTGTGAACCCGGATGCGCTGGGCACCCCGTCCCAACAGGATGTTTCGGGGCCGCTGCGGTGTTGTTTTGTTGGCCGGTTGGTGCCCTATAAGGGGCCTGACATTCTGATAGAAGCGCTTTTGCCGCTGTTGCAGTCAGGTCGTGTGACACTTGATATTGTTGGCAGTGGCCCGATGGAAGATGTCCTGCGCCAGTTGGTGCAGGACAACGCGCTGGAAGGGGCCGTCACGTTTCACGGCTGGCTGGATCATGCCGGTGTCGGTGCGGTCTTGTCGCGCGCCAATTTGCTGACCTTCCCTTCTGTGCGCGAATTTGGCGGTGGTGTGGTGGTCGAGGCGATGGCGCTGGGCGTCGTTCCGGTCGTTTGCGATTATGCTGGCCCGGGCGAGCTGGTCACCGCTAGGACGGGTTTCAAGGTGCCGATGGCAGGGCGCTTCGCATTGATTGCGGCGTTTCGCCAGAAAGTGACGGATATCTGCGATAGCCCCGACTGCCTGCCAAGAATGGGCGCGGATGCGCGCGAACTGGTCCGCACGCAATTCACATGGCCGCGCAAAGCCGATCATATTTTGCAAGTCTACGAATGGGTGACGGGCAAGCGCGATACACGCCCGCAGCCATTCCAAGTTCAAACCGGGGACACGCCTGATGTGCGGTCTGCCCATAAAATAACGAATGAAAGGTAGATGACGATGGACAAATTCACCACGCTTTCCAGTGTTGCCGCACCCATGCCGCTGGTCAATATCGATACGGACATGATTATTCCCAAGCAGTTTTTGAAAACAATCCAGCGGTCCGGTCTGGGCAAGAACCTGTTTGACGAAATGCGCTTTGATGATGATGGCAACGAAATTCCGGATTTTGTGCTGAATCAGCCCGCCTATCGGCAAGCGCAAATTCTGGTTGCAGGCGACAATTTCGGCTGCGGGTCATCGCGTGAACATGCGCCTTGGGCGTTGCTGGATTTTGGCATTCGCAGCGTAATTTCCACCAGCTTTGCGGATATCTTTTACAATAACTGCTTCAAGAACGGCATTTTGCCTATCGTTCTGCCACAAGATCAGATTGATGTGCTGATGGATGATGCCCGCAAAGGCGAGAATGCGCGCATTGCAATCGATCTGGAATCGCAGACAGTGACAAGCGCCGACGGACAACAATTTCACTTTGAAATTGATCCGTTCAAGAAGCATTGTCTGCTGAACGGTCTGGATGATATTGGCCTGACCCTTGAAAAAGTATCTGCAATTGACAGCTTTGAAGCGCAGGCAAGTCAGGCGCGTCCTTGGGTCTGATTGCCCTAGACGCGTTGAAATGTGGCTTTTTCCAGACGGCACCCCCCGCGGGTGCCGCTTTTTTTCCACAAATTTGATGCAAAGTCGTGACAGTTCGACCGTGAAATAGCCACAGCCCTGCGCGATATTGAAAAGGGACTTGCTAGGATGGCGATAAATGGGCAATTTTGTGGCAAAAATAAGGCGGGCGCTTCCGGATAATCTGGAAATAACGCGTTCTGTCGGAAAAACGCGCTCCGCTTCGTCGGCAAGGCGCGGCAAAAGGCAAGGTAGCAGGTCGTCCATGTCCCAAGTGGCAAGCGCATTTTTGCGCGGGTTTTCGGTAGTTGTTCTTATTCTGGTGCCCGCGCTGCTATTGCCCGGAATCTCGCCGGATATTTCACAAGGTTTGACGCTGATTGCGCTGATTGCGGGGGTTGTGGTTGTTGTCGAATATACGGCGCGCCATCCCGGTCTGATCGAATTCCGTGATGCGAAACCTTATAATCGGGGCCGCTTTGCGTTGTTATTCGCAATTGTTCTGGCCCTGACGCTGATGCAGCGCGCTGTCAGTCTGCATGATGGCCAGCATGTGCCGCAGATTGCCATGTGGTTGGGTGCCGCGTTTGATTTCAATTTCAGTCCGGTTCGCATGCTGCGCGCGGCCCTGCCCGGGGGCCTGACGCTGGAACATGAAGCAAATGTGCAGGCCGCGGCCTCTGTCGCGTTTGTGCTGGCCCAGCTTGGGCTGCTGGGGTTTTTGGCTGCGGTCTATCTGCGCTACTGGCCCAACCGCAGTTCGGTTCTGAATGTCTGGGTCAATTTGCCCAATTTCGACCCGACCAAAGGCATCGACGTCGTCCACCGGCTGGAGCGTGAGGGGCAGGTTAACATTTTGGTAGGGATTGTGCTGCCATTCTCATTGCCGGTCTTGCTGCATATTTCCAGCCTGCTGGTGCAGCCCTTGACCCTTGAAACGCCGCTGTCACTGGTTTGGGGTGTTGCGCTATGGGCTTTTGTGCCGGTCAGTCTGGTGATGCGCGGGGTTGCAATGTACCGCGTTGCGCAACTTATCCGCGCCCAACGCCGGCGCATCGCGGATGCAGAATCATCGGTGCCCTTGCCAGCGCGGTCTGCCTATTCCTGATATGTCTGGCCAGTGCTGTCGCCGCGCAGACGCCACGCCTGACCACAGATCTGCGGCTGGCCTTCTGGCGGGTTGATCTGGGTGGTCGTGGGCCCGGACTTGCCTTGCGTGATATCCTGGGCCGTGACCCCGCCCCTGTTGCCAAGGCGCAGCTTATCGCACATATCGCGCCCGATGTGCTGGTTCTGTCGGGTGTTGATCATGATCATGGCAATGTCACCTTGCAGGCGTTTCGTGACCTGATCGCAGAGCATGGCCATGAGATGGCGCATACCTTCGCCTTCGCGTCGAATGCCGGTTTGCGCACGGGGCTGGACATGACGGGGGATGGTCGCACCGCCGGGCCGGATGATACCCAAGGGTATGGCGACTTCAGCGGGCAGAAAGCGCTGGCCGTTCTGTCGCGCTATCCAATCCTGCCAGAGCATTCGCGCGATTTCAGCGATTTCCTGTGGCGTGATCTGCCCGGCAACCTTAGCCCGTATCGCCCTGAAGGGTCCATGCCGGACCCCGCGCGCGATGCGTTGCAGCGGCTGTCCAGCACCGGGCACTGGGATCTGGCGCTGGAATTGCCCGACCATGGGCGGCTGCATCTTCTGGTCTATCAGGCGGGGCCGCCGGTGTTTGGCGGGCAAAATGACCGCAACCTGCACCGCAACCATGATGAAACCGCGTTCTGGTCGCATTTTCTGGATGGGGCTTTGGCCGTGTTACCGCCTGACGCGCCGTTCGTGCTGATGGGCGGCAGCAATCTGGACCCGTTTGATGGTGACGGGATGCAGGGTGCAATGCGCAATCTGCTGGCCCACCCCGCCATTCAGGACCCACAACCTGCCAGTGATGGCGCAGTGCACGCCGCCCGAAGTGGTGCTGGCAGCCAGCATATTGGACCGCATGCCCATGATACTGTTCACTGGCCACAGGCTCCGGGGCCGGGCAACCTGCGGGTCAGCTATATCCTGCCCACGCGGGGCGTGGCGGTCACAGATTCGGGTGTGTTCTGGCCCATGCCGGACATGCCAGGGGCCGCGCTTTTGGGCCAACCGGACAATCCGCCAACGCGACACCGGCTTGTCTGGATGGATATCGACGCACATAATCCGTAGCGGCAAGCCTAGCCTGAACTGGCCTTTGGGGTGCCAAGCTGAACCTGCGTGCCCCACCCATGGCATGCCGCCAGAACCGGGGCGGGCGGGGGTGTGTCTGTATAGAAGCTGTCCAACTGCGCCAGCGACCCGATACGCGCAGGCGCGCGTCGCTGAAACTTGGACCTGTCCGCAACAAGAAAGCTGCGCCGCGCCTGTTTCAGGATGGTCTGGCTAACACCCACTTCCTGAATGTCAAAATCCAGCATATCCCCGTCTTCATCCAGCGCCGAGCAACTGATGACCGCAAGATCAAACTTGAATTGCGCGATGGCCTGCGTTGTCACTGTTCCGACCAGACCGCCATCCGACCGCCGCAGCAGCCCGCCGACAAGAATGATCTCGCAATTCGGGTTATCGACCAGAATATTGGCAACATTCATATTATTGGTCAGCACCATGATATCACGGTGGCCCATCAATGCACGCGCAACCGCTTCGGTCGTGGTGCCAATGTTCAAAAAGACGGAACACCCGTTGGGAATGTCCTGAACGCACCGCGCAGCGATGGCCGCCTTGGCCGCATCGTTCAGGCCGCGCCGATCCTCATACCCGATATTCGCGATGGTTGACGGCATGACCGCCCCACCATGCACGCGTTCAAGCCTGCCCTGATCGGCCAGTTCAGCCAGATCGCGCCGGATTGTCTGTAATGTGACGTTGAAATGCGCGGCCAGCCCGTCAACGGTTACACGGCCATCACGGCGCGCGATGCTCAGAATTTCGGGCAAACGCATATTCTGTGACAATCCTGTCTCCTGCGCAGGAAGTTGATTCGCAATGGGTATATGTTCGTTTGTCGTCCGTTTCCAGAGAAACGAACATACGGCATAGAAAAAATACAGTATACTGGCCTTCATTATCTTCGTTTGAAAATAAACGAAGATAAACGCGTATAAAGTCATAATTTCTTGTGCGTTATGCGGCGATGTGACAATTATGCAGGGCAGATAATCCAAGCAACCGAAACCGGAGGGCGCATGCCACGCAATCAACAGCCCAATGCCGCTGGGCAAGATGTCCATGATCTGCTGATTATTGGCGGCGGCATAAACGGCTGTGGCATTGCGCGCGATGCGGCCGGACGCGGGTTGTCAGTGGTTCTGGCCGAGAAGGGCGATCTTGCGGGTGCCACGTCTTCTTCCTCGACCAAGCTGTTTCATGGTGGTCTGCGCTACCTTGAATATTTCGAATTCCGTTTGGTGCGCGAAGCGTTGATCGAACGTGAAACACTGCTGCGTGCAATGCCGCATATCAGTTGGCCCATGCGTTTTGTATTGCCATATCATAAGGATATGCGGTTTGAAAGCGACACCCCAACATCGAAACTGTTGTCGCTTTTCATGCCATGGATGAAGGGGCGGCGACCGGCGTGGCTAATCCGGCTGGGGCTGTTTTTGTATGACCATCTGGGTGGGCGAAAAATTCTGCCGGGCACATCAACGCTGTCCTTGCCGGACACACCCGAAGGTGCGCCATTGCAGGCGCGTTTTGCCAAAGCCTATGAATATTCGGATTGCTGGGTAGAGGATTCGCGCCTTGTGGTGCTGAATGCCCGCGATGCCGAAGCGCGCGGCGCAACCATCCTGACCAGATCAGCGGTGGTGTCCGCTCAAGTGCAGGACGGAATTTGGCATGTTTCGGTCAAAACCGAAGATGAAACGAAAATCCTGCGCGCCAAAACACTGGTCAATGCGGCTGGCCCATGGGTCGGCGACATCATTCACGGCAAACTGCGCCTGAACAGCCGCGAGAATGTGCGTCTGGTGCGGGGCAGCCATATTGTGACCCGCAAACTGTATGATCACGATAAATGCTATTTCTTTCAGGGATCGGATGGCCGGATTATCTTTGCCATTCCTTATGAGCAGGATTTTACGCTGATCGGCACCACGGATGCAGAACATGCTGATCCGTCCATCCCGCCCACCTGCACGGATGAAGAACGCGACTATCTGTGCAAATTTGCAAGCCAGTATTTCAACAGCCCCGTGACCGCCGATGATGTCATCTGGTCTTATTCCGGTGTGCGCCCGCTTTATGATGATGGCGCAAGTTCGGCGACCGCGGCAACGCGCGACTACACACTGAAGATTGACCAGTCCGCAGGCGCGCCGGTGCTGAATGTGTTTGGCGGCAAGATCACGACCTACCGGCGGCTGGCCGAATCGGCCTTGGAGAAGATCGCGCGGGTCATGCCGGTCGGGGCCGGAAAATGGACCGCTGGCGTGGCGCTGCCCGGTGGTGATTTTGCGCATGACGGTGTTGCAGACCTGATCGCGGGCTTGCGCCGCGACTATCCGTTCCTGACCGATTTCTGGGCGCGGCGTCTGGTGCGCGCCTATGGGCAGGATGCGCGCAAGATCCTTGGCAATGCCAAAGCAGCGGGGGATCTGGGCCGCGATTTCGGGGCAACCCTGACCGAAGCAGAAGTCAGCTGGATGATAGCGCGTGAATATGCGCGCACAGCAGATGACGTACTTTGGCGGCGCAGTAAACTTGGTTTACGTCTGACCGATCATCAGGTTGACGACCTGACCGGCTGGATAACGCAGCGGATTGATACGCGCGCATAGCCCGCCGAGCAACGATAGCCGCCATAATGCTCCGTCCGACACGCGACGCCCGGACGCGGCGAGATGGTTCAGATACCCAATGCGCTGCTTCTACCTGGATCGGGGCAGAAGATTCATCATTTTACATCGGTCCTAATCGGGCGGCATTCCTTGTACTTCTTGTATGGATCGCGGGCATATTATTATTGGTTCGGACAGCTCGCGCCAATGCGGCAACGCTAGGAAAACTTCGGATTTTGGTGGAACGCCTCTTTGATGAAGGTCGCTATCTAGAGGTTGCCGAGATCATACAACCGTATCTGCCAGTCATCCAACTTGCGTCGGATCGTAAACTTTCCATTCAACGACTGCATGACATAATTCGAGGCACCAGTTCGTTTGGGGAAGCTGTTCTTGAAGCACAGTTACGGCCAAGACGAACGAAGCAATGGTCCGTATTTGAGGGTCTTCAGCGAAAAGTCCGTAGCGGTCTTTCAGCGTTGGTGCCAGCACGGTCTGAGGCCTCAAATAATGCTGATCGCCTGCAAAGTTCCCTTCTACGATCAACCGGGTTTACAGACACGCTGATGACAACTTATCCTGATCTCTTATGTCCGCTGGTGGGCGCTAACAGAAATCGAGCAGAGGTTTTCCAGGATCGCCTTATGAAGCCGTCCGTGCTTGCTGCAGCAATTTCTGGGGCAATGTTACCGATGCTGGCGCAACGTCGACGGCAGATCAACTTCGAAGCTTTCATCATGCCTGCAAAGCAAGGTTCCTGATGAGGATGATGCTGCACCACGGTTGAAATGGACAATTCATAGAGAACTGCGCGACGGGCGCGAATGCGCTTGATCTGCGTCATGGCGCACGCGATCAATCAAGGGTTATCTTTTGGCACGCCAAAGCCGTCGCCATTTCGGGGATGTGCCAACCGCCGGTCTGCGCCACCCTTGGGGCGGGCGTGGCAACCTGCAGTCGGATTTCCGGTGTGGGTATCAGGAGTTGACCCATGAAAGATAATGTATTGGAGCCGCCGGTCGGCTCTGTTTTCCTTTTCTTTTTCCTGACCTTTGCCATCGCTTGGGGTGGCATGGGGCTTGTGTTTGTTTTTCAGGACACGGTCGAAGCAGCGCTGGGGCCGATGGGTCCCACGCATCCGCTGTTCATTCTTGCAGTCTGGGCGCCCGCGATTTCGGCAATTCTGCTGGTCCTGTGGTATGGGGGGTTGCTCGGTCTGCGCCGTTACCTGTCGCGTCTGCTTATCTGGCGGGCCCCTGTCGGGTGGTATCTGCTTCTTATCCTCGGCATTCCGGCGGTCTATTATTTCGCGGCATTTGTCACCGGGACCCTGACCCGAGACTCCTTCGCCCAACCGCCGCTGCGGGAACTCCTGCCGCTGGTCGCTTTCATGCTGATCCTCGGCCCGATGGAGGAGCTTGGCTGGCGCGGCTACGCCACACCGGTCTTGCAGCGCGCCATGGCACCGTTCTGGGCCGGACTTTTGGTGGGTATTGTCTGGGCGCTCTGGCATGTTCCGGCCTTCTATCTAGGCGGCACGCCGCAAAGTAGCTGGGAAGTTATGCCCTTCCTCCTGGGGGCAACCGCAGTCAGCATCATCGTCACAGCCTTATTCAACGCGGCGCGGGGCAGCATCCTTTTGGCGGCGCTGTTTCACTGGCAACTCAACATGCCGATGTGGTCGGATACCAAACCTCTCGACATGTATCTGTTCATCCCGCTCGCCGCGATCGTAGTCTGGATCAAACGCGCTGATATGTTCAGCCGCACCGGCGCTGTCACCGAGGTTATGCCAGTCTCGAAAGGGCGCACATCATGAAGTCCTTGATCGCCTTGATGATGAGCCTCGTTTTGACAGGTCCGGTCATTGCTGCGGACCGGGTGCAGGGCGTTCTTGATGCCCTGCGCGCCGAGCATGGCTTTCCAGGTGCCTCGGTTGCATGGACGGGGCCGGATGGTGCGGTGCATGTGCGGACAACTGGCTTTGCCGACCCCGAAGCGGCGCTGCCTATGACGGCCGAAACCAGAATGCTGGCCGCCAGCATAGGCAAGAGCTACGTCGCCGCCACCGCGCTGGCGCTAGAGGCCGATGGGCAGCTTGATCTGGACGCACCGGTTTCGGACTTGCTGGGTGAACGGGCATGGTTCGCCCGTCTGCCCAATCATGACAGGCTTACGCTGCGCCATCTTCTGAACCACTCTGGCGGCCTTCCGGATCATGTCGAACTGCCCGCTTTTCAGGGGCTGTTCTTGTCGCGGGGCCCCGACGATCCGGTGCCGGTGCCAGAGGATCTGATCGGTCTGATCCTCGACGCACCGCCCCTCTTTCCGGCGGGCGCGGGCTGGGCCTATTCCGACACTGGCTATCTGCTGGCGGGGCTGGTGATCGAGGCGGCTGCGGGCCAGCCTTGGGGCGAAGTCGTGCGCGACCGGTTCCTGTTGCCGCTTGGTCTGACCGATACTGAACCCTCGGACCAGCGCGTGCTTGACCGGCTGGCGACAGGCTTCACGAGCATGGCAGGCCCCGTTATGCGCACACTCGACCCCGAGGGGCGGCTGATCTTCCATCCCGGGATCGAGGGCGCTGGGGGCGGCTTTGTCACCACCGCCACCGATCTGGCACTCTGGGGGCGTCTGCTGTTGTCCGGTCGCGCGATGGAGACAGAATATCTGGACGCAATGCTTCAGGGCATCGACACCGGGGCACCGGGCCGCAGCTATGGCCTTGGCGTCGGAATCGACCGCACGGGTGCCGAGGAGGTGCGCGGGCATGGTGGCTGGATCCCGGGATATGTCGGTTCGCTGCGATACTATCCCGCTCGGGACGTGGCCATTGCAATCCAGATCAACTCCGATGTTGGCATGCTGGGGGAGCAAGGTGCAGTTGATGGAATTGAGCGAGCAATTCATGAAGAGATACTGAAGATCGTGGAATGACAGCGGGTTACGGCTTGCATGCTATGCATCGCCCAATGGAAAGCTGAAGAACACCAAGGAATTTGCGCCATGCTGTTAAGAAAAATAACTTGGATCATCCTCTGGACATTGGCCACTTTAGCCATCGTGATCGCCGCTGCTTTCCTGTGGCTGCGCCTAAGTCCTTATTGGGCCGGGATTACGCTGTTTTCCGAAAGCCACCGGGTCGAGAACTTTCGCGACATGGGGCGGGTCTTCCCGGCCCGGGCCGTTGCGCGCGGCGACACCGTCTGGGCCTTTGACCACGCGCCGCAGCCCTTGCCGGAAACCTACACCTTCGACGGCCAAGCCCGCAGCCTGACCGCGTTTCTGGATCGAACTGAGACCACCGGCCTGTTGGTTGTCCGTCGCGGCGCGATCACGCATGAGGAATATTGGCTGGGGGCTGATGCGGCCTCGCTCTTCACGTCGTGGTCGGTGGCGAAATCGGTTCTCTCTGCCCTGATAGGCATTGCCGTCGAGGAAGGGCACATCGCCAGCATCCGCGACCCGATCAGCCAGTATGTGCCCGCGCTGGAAGGCTCTGGCTATGGCGCAGTCCCCATCGAGGATGCGCTGACCATGTCTTCGGGTGTGGAGTTCAACGAGGATTATGACAATCCGCGGTCCGACATCAACATGCTGTTCATCCGTGCGATGGCGATGGGTCAGCCTGTCGAAGAGACGCTAAAGGGCCTTGGCCGCCTGCGTGATCCCGGCATCTTCAACGACTACGTCAGTTCTGACAGCATGGCGCTGGGTCTGGTGCTGGAGGCGGCGACGGGCATGCCGGTGGCCGAGTATCTGGCCAGCCGCCTTTGGGGCCCGATGGGGGGCGAGGCAGATGCGAGCTGGAGCACCGACCGAACGGGAAGGGAGTTCGCGCTATGCTGCCTCAACGCAACCCTGCGCGACTACGCCCGCTTCGGGCGGCTGTATCTGGAAGGTGGCGTGCGAGATGGGCGGCAGATCGTGCCTGCCGACTGGGTGCATGCCTCGGTCAACCCGACGGCCGCGCATCTGCAACCGGGCCAGAACCCGGCCAGCAGCTGGACCTTCGGCTACGGCTACCAGTGGTGGATCCCCGAAGACCCCCAGGGAGATTTTGTCGCGATCGGGGTCTGGGGGCAGTACATTTATGTGGATCCGATCCGCGAAGTGGTCATTGTCAAGGTTAGCGCGGATCCGGATTTTGATGACAATGACCACGAAACCATCGCCACCTTTCGTGCGATCGCGCGGGCGGCAGCGGGTGGATGACGCGTATGGTCTGTAGGATGCTCGGCACGCGCATGCTCAGACCACAGCCCCGGGCTATCTGACGTTTATCGGTTTCGAGGAGAGGATCTCACACCTTACCCTTACGCCATTACCCCGAGTGCGATGGCGATAAACAGGGGGCCGTTATACATCCCATGAATGAACACACAGGCAAGTGTGCTTTGGGTTTTGTGGAAAACATATGGCACGATAATTGTGACCGGCAGCAGCATGATCATCAGGTCGAGCCCGAATGGCAGATGGAACATCCACCACAGGCAGGCGCAGATAAGCCAGCCATTGCGGGCGGACAGTCTTCTTTGAAGGTATCCGCGCCAAAGGATTTCTTCGCCCACGATGTTGAAGAAGAACATGGGCAACCACACAAGCAGCAACAGGCGCTCAATGCCCTGAAACGGTGAGAGATTAACAAATCATGGCTCTGTGGAAAGATACCTGACACCGAACACGGCGTTCAGCGCGAATGACGCGCCAAAAATTACCCCTGTCAGGGCGAACACAATCGCCAGCCCTACCAAGGCGTATTTCCAGTCCTTGGTACGCATCGCGCGCACGCTCAGGCCCTCCAGGGTCAATGGAATGGTGTCGCAGCCTTCGATTCTGACGGCAATGACCGCAAAGGCAAAAATGGGGACGAACAGAAAATAGCCGGTCACGAACCAATTCAGTGCCGGGTTCCAGGCGAAACTGGCTGCAAGGAACGGGTGCAGTGTGAATAAAAGCGAGAAGAAATATGCTGTGAACCCTGTGAAGACCGCGGCGGCATGGCTCGGTGAGACGGCCTTCATTGTTCACTTTTCCTATCTATCGAGTTTCGTCCGCTCAGTCGCTGTCAATATAGCAGGAAAATGCGGACTCAGATGGCTACGAATACCTTGGCACGCAAGCTGTCTTGACCTGCATCATAGTGCCAAAATGCTGGTAGGGTATCGTCCAAGCCAACTTGATCCTGACGACCTTAATCATCGGTGGAGTTTGCCATGTTCCTCAAGCTTCTGGAGGCACTGATTTTCGGACTGTGCGCGGCATTTTGTTTTGGGCAACCTGCCAGCGCTGAAGGACAGTTGCGGGCGGGTCTTGAAGCGCGCCTTGATGCTCTGGCCGAGGGGTTCATGGCTGCGCAGCAGGTGCCCGGTGCCCTTGGTGCTGTGGTCGTGGGGGATGATGTGATCCTGCGCGGCTGGGGGTATGCTGACCTTGAGGCGGGCACGCGCGCAGGGCCGAATGATGTGCGCTTCGAGATCGGCTCGATCAGCAAGCTGTTCACATGGCTGGGTGTGATGATGCTGGTTGAGGAGGGCGCGCTGGACCTGCATGCCGATATCTCGGGTTATCTGCTTGAGACCGAAGCTCCAGGAGATGAGGCCCTGACACTTGCCCATCTGATAAGCCACCGACCGGGTTATGAGGACAGCTATGCCATCTTTGATCCGGCTATAGGCGCGCTGCCCCGCCCGCAGGCGTTGGCGGCCAGTGCGCCTGCGCAGGTGTTTCCGCGCGGCGAGGTGACGGCCTATTCCAACTGGGGCGTGGCGCTGGCAGGGCAGGTCGTCGAGGATGCGGCAGGTATGCCCTTCGAGAAATTTCTGCATGTCCGCGTCCTTGGGCCGCTTGGCATGGAGGACACGACCTATAGCGAGGCCACCGCGCGGGCCGACCAACCGCCACTGTCGCGCAGCTACCGGGTGCAGGGCGGGGTCAAGCACCCGGCCTTTCGCATCGATATTGGCAGCTTCGGCCCGGCAGGCAGCATGGCCAGCACCGCAGCCGACATGGCGCGGTTTCTGCGCTTCCTGCTGGGTGATGGGGAACTCGATGGTGTGCGGCTGTTGCAGCCCGAAACCGTTGCACAGATGCGCACACGCTTGTTCGACGATCTGCACGGTGCCTCGGACATGGCGCATGGTTTTCAGGCGCGGCCCATGTTTGGCACCACAGTCTATGGTCATGCGGGCGGGCTGAACGAGTTTCTCTCGAACCTTGCGTTCATCCCTGAGATCGGCGCGGGGGTGTTCATCTCGCAGAATGGTGGGGCAGGGATGAGCTTGCCCTTCCTTGGTGCCGACCTGTTGCTTGCCCATCTGGCCGCCGAGGCGGGCTTGTCTGATCCTGCGCCGCGATCCGTCCCCGATGCAAGCGCCCGCGCGGAAGATGTAGCCGGGCGTTATATCGCCAATCGGCGAAGCTTTACCGGCCCGATGCAGGCTTTCGCGCCGCAGGCACAGGTTCAGGCCTTGCCCGACGGGGCGATCCTCGCGCCCTCCATGCGGTTGGGTGCCATGATCCGCCATGACCCCATCGCGCCCGATATCTGGCGCGAACCCAATGGCGAGCGGGTTTTGGCGGTTCGTGATGACGCAGGCCATGTCGTGCGGCTGATGGATGGCATGGGCGTTATGACCTATGAGCGCGTGCGCCCTGAGAATGATCCGGCGCTGGTACTTGCGGGTCTGGGGCTGTCGGCGCTTCTGGCGCTCAGCACGCTTGTCGGCCTGATCTGGCGACACGGGGTGAAGGGCGGCAGCCGCGCGGGAACACTGGCAGCGGGGGTGTCCATCTTGGCGGCAGGCGCGGTCTGGGTGCTGGTGATTGCGACAGGTCTGGCGGCTATCATGGCCATGCAACTGGGTATGGAATTCATGTTCGATCAGCCGCAGCCTACGATGGTGGCAGCGCTGGTTCTCGCCGATGGTCTGGCGGTGCTGGCGGCACTGGTTCTGCTGTCGCTCGTCCTTGTCTGGCGGGCAGAGGGCTGGAGCTTGTGGCGGCGTTTGCATCACAGTGGCTTTGCGCTGTCCCTTGCAGCAACTGCCGGGCTGTTCCTGCACTGGGGGCTGGCCTTTGGCGGGATGGGCTGAGCCATGGTGGGGCAGCACCTGCGGTGGTTCGTGCTTTTGGTCATCGGCGGCGTGTTGGTTGCCATCGGCTGGGTTTACCTGCGCGATATGCGTGCCGTTCATGCTCGGCTTCAGGCTGATGCGCGCACCATTGAGACTGCCTTCGGCCCCGTAGCCTATACGACCGGCGTGCTGGGCGCGCCGGTGCGGATCATCCATGCGCGCGACATCCGGCTTACCCCCGTCGCCAATGCGCATTTCACCGCCGCCGCTATTCCCGGAGCCGAGACGCTTTATCTCGACACTGGCGACGACTTGCTGCTGGGCCCCCATCCCGAGGTGCGGGCGCGGATTGCCAAATTCCTGGAAACCAAAGTCGACGGGAAAGCAGAATGACCGCCCCAGCCACGACTCAGGACCGTGCCCGATGACCTTATTCAAATTTATTCTGCTTGCTTTGGTTGCCCTGCTGCTGGCCGCCATTATCTTTGGCTTGTGGGTTCATTCCCGCGACCGGGCGCAAGCGCGCACAGTCTGGGCGGCGCTGGAGGGTGCGCGCGAAGTTGAGCCACCGCGCTACGATCCCGCGATGGTCGCAGATCTGCCCGAGATCGCGCAACGCTACTTCGCCCGTGCGATTGAACCGGGCACACCCCTGCACCGTGTCGTTCGGTTAGAAATGGAGGGCAGCTTCATCATGAACGGCAACCCCATGCCGATGATCGCGCGCCAGATCCTCGCGCCGCCTGCGCAAGGTTTCGTCTGGCAGGCCGAGATCGGGGTGAGGCTGATGCGGTTTGCGGGATCGGACGGCTATCACCGTGCACAACGTAGCGAGGAGAGCTGGACCAAATTCTGGCTGCGCGGCCTGATCCCGCTGGCGCGGATTGGCGGCACCGTGGATCACACCCGCGCCGCTGCCACACGCGTGATGCTGGAAGCAATATGGGCACCGGCCAGCCTGCTGCCGCAATTCGGCGCGCAATGGGTCCAGACCGGTCCCGACAGCGCCGAGGTGCGCTTTGCCGATACACAGGGTATCGCGCCGATGCAAATCACACTGAATGCGGAGGGCAACCCTGTCGAGGTCTGGGCGCTGCGCTGGACCGACGCCAACCCAGAGCGCGTCCATCGCCTGCAACCTTTTGGCGGGCGGATGCTGGAGATGGGGCGCTATCAGGGCTTTCTGGTGCCCATGCAGGTAGAGCTTGGCAATATGTGGGGCACGCCCGATTATGCGCCCTTCTTTCTCGCCACGATCACAAGTGTTGAGTTCTGACATGATTGCTTATGCCGCCGCCACAACCCTGCTCCGCCTGTCAGACGCTGCCGCCGTGCTGATGTTGGCGGCTTTGGCATCGGCGCTACTGCTGCCCGATCCCTATGCCGCCATTCCCGACCACCTGCGCCCCGGTGCTTGGCGCAAAGACACGATCTCGGTCCCGGCGGCTCTGGCGCTGCTGGCGGTCAATGCGCGGCTGCGGCAGGGCTGGGCCAAGGGTTGGCTGATCTGGGCGGGGCTGGTTGGGTATCTGATCTGTGCCTATGGACTTTACAGCTTTGATCGGGTGATGAACCCGGCCTATCCGCTCTATCTGGCGGTGCTGGCAACCAGTATCATGGCAGTGGTGCTGTTCATGCGCGTTATCGATCTGTCGGCGCTGCGCGTGGGCCCGCGTCCACGACCCTGCCGCGCGATGGCGGTGCTGGGAAACTCTGTCTTTTGGGGCACGTCTTATAGCTGGCCTTTCTGGCGCGGGCTGGATGCGGCTGGGGCGCCCTGATGATGCGCCGCGTCGCACTTCTGTTGCTGCTCGCCGCCGCCCTCGGGCTGGGATGGAAGGCTTTGCCGGGCCGGACGCCCGCGATTTCTGGCCCCGACCCGATTGCGGTGCTGGAACCGGTACAGGTCGGCGGGATGACGCAATGGCTGCTGATCCGGGGGCAGGATCGCAGCGCGCCGGTGCTGTTGTGGCTGCATGGCGGGCCAGGGGCAGCGCAGATGCCGCTGGCCCATGCCACTACGCGCGCGCTAGAGCGGGATTTTACTGTCGTCCATTGGGATCAGCGCGGCGCAGGCAAGTCCAACCCGCGCGATTTTAACCCTGAAACCATGCATTGGAGCAATTCCTGCAAGATGCCCACGCGGTCACGCACCACCTCAAGGCCCGCCTTGGCATGGACAGGATCATTGTGCTGGGCCATTCCTGGGGCACGATGCTGGGTGCACGGCTGGTTGCCCGCTGGCCTGAAGATTACGCAGGCTATATCGGCATGTCCCAGCAGGTCAGCACCGCGCGTGGGGTTTCAGTGACGCTGGCCTGCCTTGCGCCACTGATCCGGGCGGGCGGCCGCCCTGACCACCTGCGCTGGCTGGCGGATGCCACGCCCAAGGGATTGCTTGAGCACCCTGCCTATGTAGAGATGATGCAGATTCTCGATGCCTATAACGCAGGAATGAATGTGCATGTGTGGCGGCTGGTGGCCATGCTGATCCGCGCGCCGGAATACAGCCTTGGCGACCTGTGGCGCTGGCTGGATGGCGCCAGTCGCGGCAGCGGGCCGATGTGGCCCGACTACCGGGCCCGCGACCTGATCGCCGAGGTCCCGATGATGCCGGTGCCGATGCTGCTGATCTCGGGCGCGCAGGATCTCAACACGCCGGTCGAACTGGCAGCAGAGTGGTTCGCAGTCGTCGAGGCGCCGTATGGCAAGCAACACCTTGGTTTTGAGGCTTCCGGCCACGCCCCGTTCCTGACCGAACCGGACCGTTTTACTGATACCGTGCGGGGTTTCGCATCGAGCCTGAGGAGCGAATGACCATGCCTCGACCGCTTATCTTCGTGCTGGTGGTCGCGCTATGCGGCGCACTGGATATCGCGTTGCACATGGCAGGCGGTGACCTGATCCCGATGCCGTCTGCGTTCAGCCCGCTGGTGGACCGGTTCGGTTTTTCCACGGTGGCGGCAATCTGGATCGCGCTGGCCTTCACCAGCATGGGGCTACTGTTTCTGGCTTGGGCGTGGCGCATGGCCGGCACTGGGAGACAGAAGGGTCTGCGCTATGGGCTGGCGTTGGGGCTGATGATTTTTGTCGCAATGTTCGAAGGCGTCGGCCTGCTGGGCACACCGCTGACCAGCGAACTGATCATGGGGTTGGCCGATGCGATCCCGATTGCCTTGCTGATCGCGCTTTTTGGCTGGACGCTGGCCAAGGATAGCCCGGATGCGCCTGCACATCTTCCGGCCTGGCCCGTGTTGATTGCCTTCGCGCTGGTCTATGGGCTTGCGCGCACAGGTGTCCAGATGCTTGGGTTGATCGAGTCCGGGCTGGAAGAACGGCCCTTGCCGAGTTTGATCTGGCCCTTCGCCATGGGGGCCGCGATCGGCGTGCTGTTCCTGGCAATGACGGATGCCCTGCGCGGCCTGTCGCGCGCTTCGGGCGCGCTGGCCTTTGGCTTTGGCATGTTCGGGGCTAACTGGGCGCTGTTCATGGCTTTCGTGCCGATGGTTTTTCCCGATGCGTTGCTGGACACCGCCATGCGGGTCGGCCTGGACATCCTGCTGGTGACCTGCGCGGCCTTGATGGTGGGGTTGAAGCGGTATCAGGGAGCAGGCTGACTGAGCCTGCGCGCCAAACTCTCATGAGAGAGGGTTAAAAAAGGCAGCTGATCTGATGGTCGAAGCTGCCGCCAATGATCGCTTTGCGCGAGACACGCTCGTGTTTACAGTAATTTTCAATTACCGGCATTTCCCGGAATTATCCCTGAAGTGCCCGCTCGCAAAATTTGGGCAGAATTCTTGGCTATGCTGGATCACTTCGGGACGGATGATCCGGATGAAGATGACCCGGTAGTAGAAGCGATTATCCTCGAGTTTGCGAAGATTGATCCAGGATCATACTCGTATCGTTATCCAGTGGATCGAAATGGGGATGCGGTCCCGGTTGCTTACTCTGACCTTCATTTACTGACTTTGGCGGATGTGATGCAGGGAGCCGCTGGTTATTTCAAGGGATGTGATCGCTACCTAAGCAACTTGGTCGACGCCAGCCCTTACTGATTACAACGGCCCTTTGCGGACGCTCAACCTGTTGTGCGGCATCCTCCGAAGCAGTCAGTCAGTTTTGGTGCAACGAAGGACCGGATTAGCAGTGAGATGGTGCGAAAACTGGGAACGTATATGTCACGCGAACCCCGTTTCACGGATTGTCCAGCGCGCGGCGGTGACGGCGGGTTCCAGACTCAGGCGGCCGACGATCTGCTCCAACGCAGAGTCAAATGTTGTGTCTGCATTCACCTCGGCGGTCACTTCCACGCGGTCGGTATCTTCGATGTTCTCCGACTCCAATCCGGTCAGGTGCAGTCCGTTCTCAGTGAAACCCTGCAACAGCAGCGCACGGACATGGGCTTCCTGCGCGCCCTTGCAGACAATCTCGACCGCGTAATAGCGCGTCAGTTCGGTGGTCTGGATGGGTTGTTTGTCGAGGATGCGCGCTAGGGGCCGCAGCCCCAGATTGACGAACACGACTGCCCCTGTGACGGACGCCGCCAGCACAAACTCGCCCGCCCCTGCGAGCATGCCGATGGCAGCGGCACACCACAATGTTGCCGCCGTGTTAAGCCCGCGCACATTGAACCCTTCGCGGAAAATGATGCCTGCGCCCAGAAAGCCGATGCCCGAAACGATCTGTGCAGATACCCGCGTGGGGCTGATCTCTTCAGGAAAGGCCGCCGAGAACAGCACGAAACTGGCCGCACCCAAAGACACCAGCGTATTGGTGCGCAAACCTGCAAGGCGTTGGCGCCATTGTCGTTCCATCCCGATGATTGCGCCAAAAAGCAGGGCCGCTGTCAGGTTCAGGATGGGTTGCAGATGGATCAGATCGGGCATGGTTTCGCTTTCAGCTTCTGGCCAGACATGGCGGTGCTATGTGACAGGCTTATGACGCGCGATTACAATACGGGTGCCCAGAGCAGGCGTATTTCGGCCAGATCACCCTTGTGCTGGCGCAGGCGGAACGCCACGCGGGTCTGCGCCCCGTCAATGGGTGTTTCATTCAGTTCCACCACGGCAATCACACCGTCATCGCGGTAATCCAGCCGCAGGTGCCGGATGGCACCTGCGAGCACGATTCCCTCCAGACAATCGCGCACCTGCGCCTGCAATTCGGGGCGCAGGGCCGTGTCATGCGCTGCGCGGCCATCGGCATGGCCATCGGGTTCGGGGTGGATGATGATCTCAGTGACTTCAGGCACTTGCGCCAGCACTGTTGCACGCGCGGCCTCGCACAGCCGGTGCGCTTCGGACAGGGTCATCGCCGGATCAAGGGCCACATGGACATCGGCCTGCACAGCCCCGCTCATTTGACGCAAGCGCAGATCATGGGCATCACGCACACTGGGGGTGGCCATCAGTGCGGCGTAGATCGCGCGCGACATGTCGTCGGGGGGCGCGGTATCGGCCAGTTCCCGCACTGCGGGGCGGCCATAAACCCACGCCACGCGCCCCAGCATCAGCGCAATGATTGCCGCCCCCAGCGCATCGGCAAGCGGCCAGCCCAGCATCGCTGCGCCAATGCCCGCCAGCGCCACCACGGAAGACGCCGCGTCCGAGCGATGATGCCACGCATTCGCTGCCATCATGGCTGAGCCGGTGCGCCGTGCGACCGCCTTGGTGTAGTGATAAAGTGCTTCTTTCAACGCAATCGACAGGCCCGCGACCCACAGCGCCAGAACCCCCGGCGCAGTGGTCGGCGGGTCTATCAGGCGCAGGCCCGCGTCGATCAGGATACCGATGGCGGCAAGTGCGAGCATGGCGGCAATGGCCAGCGTGGCCAATGTCTCGAACCGGCCATGACCGAACGGGTGTTCCGCATCGGGGGGGCGATGCGAATGCCCCAGCGCCCAGATTACGGCGGCATCCGAGGCCAGATCTGACAGCGAATGCACCCCATCGGCCACCAGCGCCTGACTGTGCGCTGCGAGCCCCACAAGAATCTTGCCTGCCGCAAGGGGCGCGTTCAGCGCGACACCAGCCCAAGCCGCACGCCGCTTGTCGCGCAGATGATCGGCGTTGTGTGATGCTGCGGGATTTGTCATTGCCGTCACGCCTAAACCCGTCCCAAAGGTGTCATCTGTCCTGCATACGACCGTGAGCGCGGGAGTTTGCGCAAGATCGGGACGACCCCGACCCAATCCGCACAATCATGTGCCAGCCGGGCGCGCGCGTCCCTGTCCAGTCGCGTTACAATGGCGATCTGCGCCCCGGCGGGCAGCAACGCAAGGCAGCGCGCGGCCTCTTCGCTGGGCAGTTCTGCCAGCGTGCGTGCCAGCGCGTCGCGCGGGTATCGCAGTATCTCGGGGCGGCCCGGCTTCATGCTGTCACCATAGACAAAGGCGCGCAGATGGGCGCGGTGCGGGGCATTATGATGCAGAAACGAGTCTATCATGGTGTTTCCTTGCGATTGATCTGTGATGTTCAGTTTCTTCTAAACGGGCCGCCCAGCGATCAGGCGGCCCGAAAGGTCGAAGGCCGGTCTCAATCAGCGACATCATTCAAGTGAGCGACGATCACGGCAGGTGCGTCGTGCATCATCGCGGTATCATCACTGTCAAGGTCGATGCCGATCAACCATGATGCCATCAGGAAATATACCAGCAGGCCGGTGAAATCCTTGATCGTGGTGATGAACGGGTCGGCGCCAGGCGCGTGGTCGATGCCCATTCTGACCATGACATAGGGCATCAGGAAACCCAGACAGGCGGCGGTGAACACCGATGTGAACAGCGCCACGCCCACGACAATCCCAAGCTGCGGGATGTCATTGGGCAGCCCTTGCCAGAAATAGGCGACCGTGCCTGCAACCAAAGCAATCCCCACGGCCATAACGAGGCCCACGGCGGCTTCGCGGAAAAAGCTTTTGCGCCAGAAATCCTGCATGGTGACATGCCCCAGCGCAAAGCCGCGCGCGAAGATGGTCGAGGATTGCGTGCCGACATTTCCGCCCATATCCATCACCAGCGGAATGAAGATCGCCAGCGCAATGACTGCGCCCAGAACATCCTCGAACTGGTCGATCAGCCCGCCGACGATCAGCCCGCCTGCGAGCGTAACCATCAAAAACAGGATACGCACCCGCACCGTGTACCAGATCGGCCCTTGGGTCAGGCGCTCGGAGCGGACATGGTCGACGGTGTTGAATACATCGCCGACGCCAGCCTTGTACATGATGTCATCGGTGGTTTCCTGCTCAAGAATATCCATCGCATCATCGAAGGTCAGAATGCCGATCATTTCGGATTTGGCATTGACCACTGGTAGCAGCGGCACGTCGCGCAGTTGCAAGCGGCGGGCGGCGGCCTCCTGTTCGGTGTCATGGGGCACGGCCAGATCAGCCCCTTCGACAAGTGCGGTGATTGTGCTTTCTTCGTCCGCGCGCAGCAGCGCGGAGAGCCGCGCATAACCTTTGTAGCGGCCGTGCCCGTCAATCACAAAAACGCAAGCCGCTTGCCCTGCCGGCATACGCGAGCGGCGCACGGCTTCAAGCGCATCAGCCACTTTCGCACCTTCGGTGACATAGACAAAAGCATCGCGGATACGCTCGGAAATCGGATCGCGGGCGGGGCGGTTGGGGGCGCCTGTGGCGCGGGTTGTGTCAATAGTTGTGGTTGCCATGAGAATTCTCCATCGGCTTGGGGTCGTGTTTCATTGATCTTTGGGTGCGTGTCAGGGCGTGCCCGGCGGGTCCCAGCCGCGCGCCGTCGCAAGGATATTGCGACAGCATCGCAAGCAGCTTTGACAGGCACATGACAAGGCGGGGATGGGGGGTGGTTTTTGCATCAGCCCCCCTCCAGCAGATGGCCAAGGAAAGCCCAGGCCATGGCGAAATAGATGACGACACCGACCAGATCCATGATCGAGGTGATCAGCGGGGCCGACATGGCGGCGGGGTCCGTGCCCAGCCGCCGCGCGGCAAAGGGCAAAAGCACCCCCAACAGACCGCCGGTGATGGTGACCGCCAGCATGGTCAGGCCAATGACCATCAGCACCGCAGGCGCAATGCCTTGCCCGACCCATGCCAGCAGGGTCATCAGGGCGGCAATCGACACGCCAAGGCCCAACAGCACCGGCACTTCGCGCCGGATGACAAACCAGACATCGCGCGCCCGCATGTCCAGCTGCCCCAGCGCCATTGCGCGGATCACCAGTGTCGCGGACTGGCTGCCCGTATTGCCGCCCATATCGATAATGGGGGCCACGAAGGCCGCAAGGATCAGCGCTTCGGCCAGAAGCGCCTCTTGCTGCGCGATATAGCCTGCCGTGACCACACCAAAGACAGTCAGCAGCGCCAGCCACACCAGCCGCACACGGAAAATCCGCCCGAGGGTCGAGCTGCGCATGTCCAGATCCTCGCCACGCAGCGCGCCTGTGGCCCCGAAGCGCGCGAGTGTCGCAGCGCCCGCCTCGCGCCCGATATCAAGCGCGTCGTCGATGGTGACAATGCCGACCAGACGACCGCCCCCGGTCAGGATGGGCAGCGCAAAGACATCATAGGCGGCGATGCGCTCGGCGATGTCGCGCAAGGGCTCATCCACGCGGGCCGTGGGCGCATTAACCATCATCAGGTCGGAAATCGAGCGGCGTTCATCCGCAAGGATCAGGTCGCGCAGGGTTACGACACCCTTCAGCATGCGCTCGGAGTCGATGACATATGCGGTGTAGATCGTTTCAGTATCCGGGGCCTCGGCGCGCAGATGGGCGATGGCCTGCACCGCTGTCATATCAGGCGCAAGTGTCGCGTAATCAGACGTCATGGCCGCCCCGGCAGTGCCTTCGGGATAGGCGGCAAGGCGGCGGATATCCTCGCGTTCGGCCTGCGCCAAGGCAGGCAGAAGGGTGGCGCGTTGATCAGCCGACAGCGCCTTCCAAAGATCGGCGCGTTCGTCATGGCTCATATCCGTGACGATGCGCGCGAAATCGGGGCGCGCAATGTGGCGTGCGATGGCGATCTGAAAACGCGGCCCGAAATAGCCAAAGACCTTGCTCTGCTGCGCAGGTGTCAGCGCACGCATCAGTTTTGCAGCCTCGGACGGGGGCAGGCCGCCGACTTCATTGGCCAGATCAGCGGGGTGCAGTTCCGCGAACGCCTCGCGCAGGGTCAGAAGATCCCCCTGCGCGAGATGGGCACGCAATGCATCCTGTGTCATCAATGCGGGCATGGGCCGCCCCCCTTCTTTCTGCATTTCAGCGCAACGCGCCTGACAAGGTGACAGGACCGATCTGGTCGCCCTGCCGATAGAGGGCACAGGGCTGAGCAGGCCGCTTCAGCAGCTTCTTCGCCGGACCTTTCTTCGGCAGCTTCTCGGAAATCCCCAGAACCGACATGCGCCGCGCCATCTCGGCGCGCACCTCGGACGGATCAATCCCACGGTCATGCCACAGGACCGCAAGGTGATAGAGCAGATCGACGCTTTCCGCGATCAGCCCGTCGTGATTGCCCGACAGCGCGTCAAAGGCCACTTCAGTCGCCTCCTCCACCAGCTTGCGGGCTTTCTTCTCGGTCGAGGACGCCGTGAGCTTTGCCGTGCGCGCAGTGGGCGGGCTGTCCAGTTGCGCGATCAGATGTTCCATATGGCCGAACAGATCGGCGGGCCGGGCGGCTTGGGTGTTGGGATGGAGCATGTTCATGACCAATCCTCCGCTTCAGGGGTTGTTCCGGGGGATGACGCGCAAAGCCGCCGCGCTGGTGGGCGGCTTTGCGTCTTGAGTGTCGCCCGGTCTGACCGGGCGGCCTTCCGCTTCAATCACCGGCACGCGTGCGCCAAAGGCGCCCGTGACCAGATCGGCCGTGTCATTGCCACCGGGCAGGGCCAGCAGCATGTCGGGGCGCGAATCCTCCAGCATGAAGGCATTGCGGATCGCCTCGGCCCGTTTGCCAAGTTCGCGCCAGTTGGCCGGATAGCGCACGACATGCAGGCGCATTTCGCGTGCCCAATCCTCGGCTGTGATGCCAAGCGCACCATTGCCACCGTGAATGAGCACCGTGATGGGCCGGATTGCATGTGCCCGCGCCAGCGCGCGGCGGATCAGGGCGACATCATCCAGATGCCGCCCGCCAGCGATGATAAGACGCATAAGACGCACTCCTGTCGCGCAAGGCAGGCTACAGGCGGGCCTCAGCCAGCGCGCAGCTCTGCTTGCTGTGCAAGAAGGGCGCAAAGGGGGGTGTCCAATGCGTCAGGTGCGGGCCGCGCAGGCCGGGGCGCCAGCCAATGCCGCACAGGTTTGCCGGTCTGCGCATCACGCAGCCAGCAGGAGATAGGAAAGATGCGACGCGCAGTTGCGCCGGGCGGGGCCATATGGGCGAAGTGAAATGTCATTGCTTGCGTCCTTCTGTCCGGCACCGGGCCGGTCAGGGGCAAGCAGGGATTACGTCAGGGACGCAATACCGCAGCCACAGACAAGCCGGGACGGATAAGATTTTCCGGGGGGCGCCTGACGACTGTGAAGGATTGTTCCGAACACAGAGGCCAGACTGCTACTAGAGCTGCTGTCCATGGGTCTCTCTGGTTGATACATGAAAATGGCTGCCTGCTTGAGCAGCACGCGTTGACTAGCCGCCATGTTTGCGAAAGTCAACACATAAGCTGGCCCGAAAATGCCAGCGCGCCTAGGAGGCGGAGGTCTCTGTCGATCCACCCAGCGGCTGAAGCTTCCTCATCGAGGTCCCACAGTCCACGAAACCGGCAGTAGACCCCTCACGTTAGATCAGACAGAACTGCGCGAGATTACTTTATATGGTAGCTCTTGTAGGCGCTCCACGTCCGTATCACCTTTAAGGCGTGCCAGAAGCAACCTTGCTGCTGCCTCTCCTATAAAGCTTCCGGGGGTCTGCACTGAACTTAACCCCGGTGGCACTTCGGCAGCGATGTCATAGTTACCATAGCCCATAACTGCTATCTCGCAAGCTACTTTGTACCCCATACGGTGACATTCGAAAAGCACACCCGCCGCTAGAATATCGGTCATACAGAAGACACCGTCGAGGTCAGGCCAATGTTTTAGCAAGTGTTGTAACCCCTCAGCTCCGGCCTTGTATCCGTTACACTCTGGGGCCATCAGTACCAGACGCTCCCCTGGATCGTCGATCTGGGCCATTGCGTTGCGATAGCCATTTACCCTTTCTATTAGGCGACGATGACCAGTGGTTTCTACGCCGATCATGCCGATGCGTTTGCGCCCTGACGCGATAATAAAGCGTACCGCGTCCCGGCTGGCATCGGATTCGGAAAACCCAGCGCCCATGTCGATCACGTCGTTGTGCAGATGCCATGTTTCGACTAGTGGTGTGGTTTGTTGGCGGACAAGAAATACTTGCAGCCCAAGAGGGTCTTCTAGCAACGATTGCGGTTGAAGATCTGCCTAATGCGGATGACATCTATCCTTTTGCCCTTGAAGGGATAGATGAGGGACGTGGACCAGTCTCTATGGTGACCGCGATGGGGCTCATTTATAGTGAAAACAGTGCTCCGCGTTCGCCGACATCTGACCTGCCACTGAACTTTCATCCAGCTGCGACTGTAGCCCGGTTGCTTCTGATCCGACCCCCAACGTTGGACCGCATCTTGACCGCTAGGTCGCCGATGTTGTCGGTCATTGTCGGGGGAGCGCTCAACCACGCGTTTGAGGTAGGTGGTTGATTTTATTGGGTGTAAGTCAGCATCTTGCCCATATCGATGGGCGCATGGGCAAGATGATTGGCTCCGGCGGTAGGGATCGAACCTACGACCAATTGATTAACAGTCAACTGCTCTACCGCTGAGCTACGCCGGAACACATTGCCCCTATAGCAACCGTTTTCGGGCGCGTCCAGAGCCAAATCGCAAAAATCATCATGCACTGTTTGCAAGGTTGTATCCGGCATCGGGTGCGGGGTCGGGATCGGCGGTGACGCATCCGTTTTCCCATAATTCTATCAGATGTGCGTGTACGTTTCGTGCGGCGGCTGCGTGCAGATCTGGCGCAACATCGGTGTAAATGCAGGCCACAAGGTCGGGAATCCTTGTTACCCCGCGGCCAAGCTGCGCAAGGATTTCGGATGTGCGCCTTTGCCGGTGATCGCGCAGCGTTTGCACGCGTGCGGCAGGGTCGTCGATTGCCCCACCATGTCCGGGGTGCAGCCGCCTTGCGCGCAGCGTTTCAATCTTGTCGAGCGAGCGCATATATGCCCCCAGATCACCATCTGGTGGTGACACAAGTGATGTGGTCCAGCCAAGGACATGATCGCCGCTGAACACGGCACCGCGCCATTCAAAGCACATATGATTTGCCATATGGCCGGGCGTCCAGATTGCGCGGATTTCGTCCTTGCCGAAGGGAACGATTTGCCCGTCCGCAAGAAGGTGGTCGGGTTGAAATGTGGTGTCCACGCCTTCGCCGCCGCCTGCAATCTTCTGGCTGGCCAGGCGTGACATGAGTGCTGATCGCCCTGCCAGACTATCGCCATAGGCCATGATGCGCGCCCCTGTCATTTGCGCCAGTGGCCGCGCAAGGGGGGAGTGGTCAAGATGGCTGTGGGTGACCAGAATGCATTCCACACGTTCAGCGTGATCAAGTGCGGCCATGATCGCTTGCAGGTGGGTTTCGTCCTGCGGGCCGGGGTCAATCACGCAGACCGTGCCGCGCCCGACGATATAGGTGTTCGTGCCCGCGCCGGTCATGGCAGACGGGTTGCGCGCACGGATCAGGCGCAGGTCGGGTTCGGGGCAGGTGTATGTCATGCGCAGGATTTATGAACAGTGATGGCCAAAGGTCAACAATGACCTTACTTTCGATGCGGCAGTGCAGTTGCCGGTTTCGCTGGAAATGCCGCTTTTATTCGTTAGGGTGCCGATCATGTGGAGCAGCTTTCTGAAACGTTTTTTGCCGCGCAGCTTTTACGGGCGCGCTGTTTTGATCCTGATCGTTCCGATCATCGTGATCCAGATTGTGTTGTCCATCGTGTTTGTGCAGCGCCATTATGAACGTGTCACGGCGCAGATGACGGAAAACACGCTGCGCGATATATGGTTTCTGACGGACCAGATAGAAGCCAGCCCTGACGCGCCAGCCGCTTTGCGCGAACTGGCCGAACTTGCCGATGCCATGCAGATCGAGATATCGGTCCTGCCCTCTCCCGTGGTTGCGGCGGGCGAAGATGCGCGCGAATGGACCGATCTGGCCGGACGGGAGATCCTTCGCGTTCTGAGAGAGAATTTGCCCACCTACCGCAATGTCGATCTGGTGTCAGATTCCAACACTGTCGTGCTGTTTCTGGACAGCCGTCATGGCGTGCTGGAAGTCTTGATACCCCGACGCTTGGTGACCACATCAAACCCGCATCAACTGCTGGTGATCGTGTTTCTGGCATCAGCCGTCATGGCCTTGATCGCGTTTCAGTTCCTGCGCCTTCAGGTGCGCCCGATCCGCAGGCTTGGTCAGGCCGCCGAAGCCTATGGCCGTGGCCGGAGTGTGCCGTTCCGTGCCGCAGGGGCCAGGGAAATCCGCGCGGCAAGTCTGGCATTCATTGACATGCGCAACCGGATCGACCGCCAGAACACGCAACGCAAACTTATGTTATCCGGTGTCAGCCATGACATGCGCACACCCCTGACACGCATGCGGCTGATCCTGTCTATGATGGACGACACCGAGGATAAGGCCGCCCTTTGCGCAGAAGTCGCTGATCTGGAAGATTTGCTGAACGGGTTTTTGGAATATTCGCGCGGCGTGACCCCGGATGAGGCCAAGACCAGTGTCGACCCCATGGCGCTGGTAAGTGACCTGCTGGATAAATATGCGGCATCGGGGCATGCAATCGGCTTGTGCGATACGGCGCAAAAGTTGCCGCAATTGCCCCTGCACAAAGGGCTGATGGAACGCGCGCTGGACAATCTGATTTCAAATGCCCTGCGTCACGCAAATGATGTGCAAGTCAGCCTTGCGGTATGCGACGGGCAGTGGCTGGAAATCGCCTTAGAAGACGACGGCCCCGGCATTCTGGCGCATGACCGCACACGCGCCACAGAACCCTTTGTGCGGCTGGATGATGCGCGCAACCGCGATCAGGGCGGGGGTGTCGGACTTGGGCTGGCCATAGTGACGGAAGCCATGCGCGCCCATGAAGGGCGGCTTGTTCTGGATGACAGCCCGCGTTTCGGGGGGTTGCGGGCCACTATGCGAATACCGCTGGACCCGTCTTCATAGCCCGTAAATTGCCCCGAACTTGCCTTCCAGATAGTCCAGAAGCGGCCCTTCATCGGGGGCAAAGCCACAAGCATGGGTTATGGTGTCCACGGGCGGGCGCAAGGCCCCGTGACGTTGCACGCGTGCGCGCAGCCAGTCCGTTGCGGGTTGCGCGTTCCCTTCTGCAAGGTCTTGTTGCAGGTCGGGCAGATCGCCCTGCATGGCCTTGAACAGACAGCCTGCGTAAATGTTGCCCAAGGCATAGGTCGGGAAATACCCGAACAGGCCCACAGCCCAGTGCACATCTTGCAAAATGCCATGCGACGGGCGGTCCACCGCATAGCCGAAGTCGGCCAGAAAGCGTGCATTCCATGCGTCTTGCAGGTCCGCTGCATCCAGTTTGCCGCGGATCAGGGCGCGTTCCAGATCGAACCGCAGCATGATATGCAGGTTATACTGCACCTCATCCGCTTCGGTGCGGATGAAGCCTGAATTCACGCGGTTCACGGCGGCATAAAACGCATCCGCATCCGCGACGGATAATGCACCGAATTCCTGCTGCATGGCGCCAAACAGCCAGCCCGTGAAGGCCTGCGACCGGCCAAGCTGGTTTTCATAGATCCGGCTTTGGCTTTCATGCACCCCCATGGACACACCCTGCCCGATGGGGCTTAGCGCATAGCTGTGGTCCACGCCCTGTTCATAGGCGGCATGGCCCACTTCATGCAGGGTGGAATACAGGCAGTTGAACGGGTCCTCTACGGCCACGCGGGTGGTGATACGCACATCATCGCCCGACCCGGATGAGAAGGGATGCACCGCCAGATCAATGCGCCCGCGCGTGAAATCATAGCCAAAATGTTCCGCCATGCGCCGCGACACGCGCAGTTGCGCATCCTGTGGGAAATGGCCGGTCAGGGCGGGGGGCGTGTTCGCGCCAAGAATTGCCTCGCGCAGCGCCACCAGACGCGGGCGCATCCGGTCGAAAATTGTGGCCACGGCATCGGAACTGGTGCCGGGTTCATAATCTTCCATCAGCGCATCATACGGGTCGCCACCCCCCGCGATGGCCTGACCTTCTTCGCGGCGCAGCGCGATCATCTGGTTCAGCCATGGCAGGAAACTGGCGACATCCTCATTGTGGCGCGCCGCTTCCCATGCGTCTTGCGCCAGCGGGGTAATGCGCGCCAGTTCAGATGCCAGCCGCGCGGGCACTTTGGTATTGCGCGCATAGGCGCGGCGCAATTCGCGCAGGCAGGCCGCGCCCATCTCGTCAGGGGCCTGGGCCGCATCCAGCCAGTCGCCAAGTTGCGGGTCGGTGCGTCGTGCGTGCAGCACATCTTCCAGTGCGGCCATTTCTTCAGACCGTTGCGCGTTTGCCCCGCGCGGCATGACTGTTTGCTGATCCCACCCCAGACGGCCTGCAACCTGTGCCAGTGCCTCGGTCTTGCGGGCATGGGCCATCACGTTTTCATAGGCGGTCATGCTGCGGTTCCTTTTGTGTTGCGCAAACTGTCGAAGCGCGGAAATTGTGCCAGATGACGTGCGCGGATAATCAGCACCCATAGCAGCACGGCCGTGGCCTGATGTGCAATGCCCAACTGCCATGGCGCGCCATGCAGAACGGTGAAAATACCCAGCACGATCTGGCCCAGCATCACAACAAACATCACGTTGAAGGCCGCACGCGTGGCCCCATGCGTTGATTTACGCCCGCGCAGCCACACCACGACCGCAAATGCGGCCAGAAAATAGCCTGCCATCCGGTGGATAAATTGTGTAGTTGCGGGGTTTTCGAAGAAATTGACCCAAAGGGGCTGCATGGCCAGCAATTCCGGTGGAATGAACACGCCGTTCATCAAGGGCCAGTCGGTATATCCGCGCCCTGCATCAATGCCCGCGACCAGCGCCCCCAGCAGGATTTGCAAAAAGGCAAAATGCATCAAGCCGGTGGACATGGAAAACAGCTTCGCCTCGCGCGCGCGCCGCGCTGTCATCAACTCGGCCTCGGGGCGGTTCAGCAAGAAGGTATACCATGCGATCATCCCAAGGATGACGAAGGCAAGCCCCAGATGCGTGGCCAGCCGGTAAGATGCCACCGCAACCATGCCTTCGGTCAGGCCCGATGCCACCATCCACCAGCCGATCGCGCCTTGCACCCCGCCCAGCGCGCCAAGCGCCAGCAGGCGCGGTGTCCAACCTGTGGGAATGCGCCCTGTCAGCCAGAAAAACGCGAAACCCGCACCCCAGACCAACCCGATCACGCGGCCCAGCTGCCGGTGCCCCCATTCCCACCAGTAGATGATCTTGAATTCATCCAGTGTCATGCCGCGATTTTGCAGTTGATACTGGTCAATCTGGCGGTATTTGTCGAATTCCTGCGCCCACATTTCGGCATTCAGCGGCGGTATGGCGCCGGTGACAGGGCGCCATTCGGTGATCGACAACCCGCTATCGGTCAGCCGTGTCATGCCGCCCACGACAATCATCACGCAAACCAGCGCGAATAGCGAGATCAACCACAGACGAATGGCCCCGCGCGCGCCCTTGCGCCTACGGTCAATGACCCCGCCTTGTGGCGTGGCTTGCGGGCGTGCTGTGGCGACATCTTCGAATATGGGGCGTTTGCTGGCCATCTGGCCCTCCTGTGTGGTCGCGCTGCAAGCTAGTGTGTGGCTGATGCAGGTTCAAGGGGCAGGGATGCGGTCAAAGCGCCCAGTCAGAAGTGTGATGGCAACGGGAAAACGCGCAAGGTGGACGAACCTGGTTTGAAGCGGGCATTGGGGCAGGGACAAAGCCCGCGCCATCGGTGGGCCGGGGTCTGCCGATCCGACGCCAGTGATGCTCACTTTATGCGGGCTGCATATTCCTGCTTTCAAATGCTTGGCGTGTCACTGGCCAAATCGGCAGGCCGCGGGACGGCCCGCCGATGGCGCGGCGGCCTGCGGCCTTGCTCCGCGCCTGGGGACTCCCGTCAGGCCACGGCTACGTTCATTACCCGCCATGCTTGCGCGCCAGTTGGCGCAGCATGCCATGCAGGGTTTGCACATCCGCGCGGGTCAGGGCCAGCCGTGCCCACATGTTGCGCAAATTCAGGCGCATGCTCTGTGCCTTTTCGGGCGGGGCGAAGAAACCTGCGTGCTCCAGCCGGTCCTCGAAATGATCGCCCAGCTTCTCGCGCTCGATCGCGGTGGCGAAATCGGTGCCGGCCATGGCCAGCACTTCGGGCGGTGTGTCCGCGCCAAGGCGGGCAAATTCATACGCAATCAGAAGCACGCATTGCGCAAGGTTCAGCGAATAAAAGGCCGGATTGACTGGCACGGTGATGATGGCATTGGCGCGCGCCACATCATGGTTTTCCAGCCCTGCGCGTTCCGGCCCGAACAACACGGCGACGCGCTTGCCTTCGGCCACCATGGCGCGCGCCTGTTTCATGGCGTGTTCGGGCGTCAGCACGGGTTTGGTCAGCCCGCGCCCGCGTGCGGTCGTGGCAAAGACATAGTCGCAATCGCCAATCGCGGCAGGCAGGTCGTCAAATGCGCCTGCGCGGTCCAGAACAGGGGACGCCCCCGATGCCATGGCGGTGGCCTTGGGGTTGGGCCAGCCATCACGCGGGGCCACAACACGCATGCGCGCGCAGCCGAAATTCAGCATCGCGCGCGCGGCTGCGCCAATGTTTTCGCCCATTTGCGGGCGCACCAGCACCATGATGGGGGTTGGCGCGTCGAATAGCTGGTCATCAAGCGGTGTCATGGGGCCTCGGGCGGCTGGGGTGGGTGTGCGCCCAATAGCGGGGCTGCGCGCGCGCTTCAAGCTGCGCGTGCTTGTTTCCGGTCCGGCCACAGGGTAGAAGCGCAGCAGTTCAAGCGAAAGATGCCATCAGCATGCCCGATGACCAGCCCCAGATCTATCTGATCACGCCCCCCACATTCGAGATTGAGACATTCCCCCAGATTCTGGCACGCGTTCTGGACAGCCACCCTGTGGCGTGCCTGCGGCTGGCGCTGGCAACGCGTGACGAGGATACGATTCTGCGCAGCGCCGATGCCCTGCGCGAAATTGCCCATGCGCGCGATATTCCCATCGTCATTGCCGATCATGTGCTGATGGTGGAACGCCTTGGGCTGGACGGGGTGCATTTGTCCGACACCACCAAACCCCTGCGCAAGCTGCGCAAGGATATGGGCGCGGATGCGATTATCGGCAGCTTTTGCGGGACATCGCAGCATGACGGCATCAACGCAGGCGAAGCGGGCGCGGATTATGTCAGCTTCGGGCCAGTGGGGCAGACCGCGCTGGGCGATGGTCAGGTGGCCCCCCATGATTTGTTTGAATGGTGGTCCGCGATGATCGAACTGCCCGTCGTCGCCGAAGGCGCGCTTAATCGTGATCTGATTGCGGGCCTTGCGCCGGTGGCGGATTTCTTTGCGCTGGGCGATGAAATCTGGGCGCAGCCGGACCCTGTGGCAGCCCTGATGGACCTGACCCAACCCTTGCGGTGACGCGCGGCTACAAGGCGGGTTCATGCGCTGCGTCAAACCCCTGTCTTACGGCCTTTTCTGCGGCAACGGCCAGGTCCTTGCGGTTCGCAAAGGATGCGACTTCCAGTTCGGGGTGAAACATCAGGTCTACGCGCCCGCGCCGTGACTGTGCCAGAACCACCAGCAAATGCGTGCCGAAATCCATGCTGCCCCACCAGCCATACAGGCGCTTGTCCTGCCCGTCGGGGGCAGAATAGGTCACGCTGACGGGCTGGATATGCAGCACGTCGCGCAGGGCGGGTGCAAAAAAGGCGGCGAACAAGGTGGATTTGAAGGGCAGCACGCGCTGGCTGTCAGAACTGGTGCCTTCGGGAAAGAACAGCAGCCTGTGGCCTACGCGCAAGCGTGCCTCGAACAGCAGTTTATGCAGGGCAGACTCGCGTTTGTCGCGCCGGATGAACACGGTGCCGGTTGCCCGCGCAAGCCAGCCAATACCGGGCCATGCGGCCACTTCGGCCTTGGATACGAAATAAACCCTGTCGGCTGCGTTCAGGGCAAAAATGTCCAGCCATGACGCATGATTTGCAACGATGCCGCCGCGTTTTGTCATGGGGGTGCCGCGCACATGCAGGCGCAGCCCTATGATGACCAGCGCCGCGCGGCACACCCCTTGGGTCAGATAAGGCGTGACAGGGCGGCGCAAGCCGAATAGCGGGCGTTCCACCAGTCGCAAAACCAGCATGACGGCCAGACCCCCGAACACCAGCGGGGCCAGCAGGCACAGGCGCAGCGCAATTCTGGGCCAGCAGCCCGGTGTTATGGCGACTTTGGGCGGCGCTATATCTTCGCCCCATGTCATGGCGCCGTCACCCCCTTTGGCGCAAGGTTGTGTGCCGCGCGCGTCATCGCCTTGGTGTCCAGTATCAGGCATATATCGGTCGTGCGGAAATCAGGATCAATGAACGCCCCGTCACCCACAACCCCCCCGATGCGCAAATAGGCCTTGATCAGGGACGGCAGTTGCGCAAGGGCTGTCTTGCGGTCCAACTGGTCGGGCGCAAGCAGATCCATGCGCTGGTATTCCTTGGCGCGCACGCGCAATTCCGGCGGGGCCAGATGCCGGTGATGCAGCAGGCTTAGCGGTTGTGCCAGCGCTTGCGCGTCGGTCCCGTGAAAGCTGGCGGCACCGAACAAAATATCATAGCCATGTTGCGTGACATATCCGGCAAGGGCCTGCCACATCAGCAACATGGCCGGGCCGCCGCGATAGGCCTCATCCACACAGGACCGCCCCAGTTCCAGCAATCTGCGACCCGACAGTTTCAGGGGGCGCAGGTCGAATTCACGGTCGCAATAAAACCCGCCTGTCTGGTCCAGCCGGTCATCGGGCAATAGCCGGTAGGCGCCCACCACATGCTGACCGTCATCAGGGTTCAGGCAGGTATTCACAAGCAAAAGGTGGTCAAAAAAGGGGTCCAGTTCGTCGCGTTCCAGCTTGTTGACATGATCCACCAATGCCCCTGTTCCGCCAAGTTCCTGGATGAATACGCGGTAGCGCAGGTGTTGCGCGGCCCTTATGTCGGCCGCGTCGCGCGCCAGACGCACCGTCAGTTGTGGTTGATTGCTGTTCATCCAGCCCTCTTTTGCGCGGGTGCAGGTCGTTAGTGACGGGTTGGCTTTACGCAGCGCGTCGTAGTGTTGCAAGTTTGGATTGTCGACTAAACGCCTTGTGTGCACCTGTTGGTTGTGCGACACTTTGCGCCTATAAGTTGTAAACGATTTCAAGCGTTACCAAATCACCATTAATCACTTTTTTACCTTCATCTGGAAAATTGACCGTCACAAGGTTGCCAATACGCGACTGAACCTGCCCAACGCCCCATTCAGGGCATTTGGGGTGGCGCACGAACATTCCTGGCTCTAGGATCGAATGATTCATTTGGATTATGACTATATTGAAGATTTGCCCTTGGAAAGCCCTGTTGGCGTTCTGACTCTGGCGGAATTATTGACATCGCGCATCTGCCACGACCTGATCAGCCCCTTGGGCGCTATTGGTAACGGTGTTGAACTGATGTCGATGGCAGGTGTTACCGATGGTCCCGAACTGGCGCTGATTGGTGAAAGTGTCGAAACGGCAAATGCGCGTATTCGCTTGTTTCGTTGTGCATTCGGGGCGGCCGCGCCGGGCCAGATGATACCCCGCGCAGAAATCATGTCCCTTATGGCGGATTATGGCCGGATCACACGCCACTGGACCGAATTCGAGATTGCGCAGGATTTGCCAAGACAGGATGTCAAACTTCTGTTGCTTTTGCTGATGTGTCTGGAAACCGCGCTGCCATGGGGCGGGGCGGTGCATGTGACCAGATCGGAAACCGGATATACGCTTGTAGCAGAAGCGGACCGCATCCGCCATGATGCTGAACAATGGGCCATTCTAAGCAGCGGTGCAGTCCCGGAAGGATTGCGGCCCGTGACAGTGCATTTTATCATGGGTGCGCTGGAACTGCGGCGGCAAGGCTGTGGCTATTCCATCAAGTGCACCGAGCAGACGATGGAACTGGCCCTGTCGTTGCGCCGCAAATAGCCTGCCGGAATTGCTGGCGGAAAGCCTACAGCGTTTCGCCTTCTCCTTGAAGCCGAGAACGCTGGAGTCCATTGATTTTGCGCAATTTCGAACCAAGAAAGTCTGTCAACTTTTTCTGAAATTGCTTTAGCAACACCATAATTTGTGATCGGTGGTTTCCCGCCGAAATCAAAACATGGTCGTGACAGTCCCCAAAAACATGTTACCCTGACAACCATAAGACGTCTGAAGGAGGCTAACGACATGAGAAAACTTATTATGATGGCACTTGTAGGGGGCGCGCTTGCGGTCTCCGGTTGCCAGATGACACAAACTGAACGTTCTGTTGTGGGTGGCGTTGCTGGTGCTGCGGGCGGCCTTGCCGTCGGTAACCTGCTTGGTGCCAACACCAACTGGACCATTCTGACCACTATTGCAGGTGCTGCCGCAGGCACATTGCTGGCGCAAAACACCCGCACTGGCCAGTGTGCGTATGCGCGCGGTGATGGCACCTATTACGAAGCGCCTTGCCCCTGATCCCATCGGGAATGCGAAAACCACATAAAAAAACAGCCCCGGTCCTGTGCCGGGGCTGTTTTGTTTCGATGATGTGCGCGCAACCTTATGCCAGCGGCAAACGCTGTTCTGCCAGTTCAACCCAGAAGCTACAGCCTGCGGGAATGGCGTCGTCGTTGAAATCATATTCGGGGTGGTGAACGCTGGCGGTGTCGCCGTTGCCCACAAGAATATACGCGCCGGGGCGTTCTTCCAGCATATAGGCGAAATCCTCGCCGCCCATGACAAGGGGGGCGTCATCGCAGGCACCTGACACGCTGCGCGCGGCCTGTGCGGCATATTCGGTTTCTGTATCTGTGTTAATCATCACCGGATAGCCGCGCATGTATTTGACCTGCGCCTTGGCCCCGAACGCGGTGGCGGCATGTTCGGCCAGTGCCGTGATGCGTGCCTCTGCCAGCTCGCGCATATCGGCGCTTAGGGTCCGCACGGTCCCGCGCAAGGTCACAGTCTGGGGAATCACGTTGAAGGCCTGCGACCCTGTCACAAAGGATGTGACCGACACGACCATTTCCTTGGTCGGGTCCGCGTTGCGGCTGGCGATAGTCTGCATCGCCGTCACGATATGCGCCGCAACGACGGTTGTATCAATGCATTCATGCGGTTTGGCGGCATGACCGCCGCGCCCTTCAACGACAATTTCGAACTGGTCTGTCGCTGCAAAGAATGCGCCCGGCCGAATGCTGAATGTCCCCGGCGCAACACCGGGCCAGTTATGCATGCCATACACTTCATGGATGCCGAAGCGGTCCATAAGCCCGTCTTCGCACATGGCGCGCCCACCGCCGCCACCTTCTTCGGCGGGCTGAAAGATCACAACAACGGTCCCGTCAAAGCTGCGCGTTTCCGTCAGATATTTCGCGGCGCCCAGCAGCATTGCCGTGTGCCCGTCATGCCCACAGGCATGCATTTTGCCCGCTTCCTTGGATGCATAGTCCAACCCTGTCGCTTCGTGAATCGGCAGCGCGTCCATATCGGCGCGCAGCCCCACGACGCGGCCGGAATCGGCCTTGCGCCCGCGTATGACGCCGACAACGCCGGTGCCGCCGATCCCTTCAACCACCTCATCGCAGCCGAATTCGCGCAGCTTTTGTGCGACGATTCCGGCGGTGCGGTGGCATTCATACAGGATTTCGGGATGGGCGTGGAAATCCCTGCGCCAGGCCGTGATTTCCGGCAGCAGTTCGGCAAAACGGTTTTTGATCGGCATTGCAGCAAGCTCCTTGGATGTGGTCGCGTTATGGCGATTTCCAGCACTGTGCCACAGTCTTGCCCCCGCTTCCAGCACCCTGCTTGAAAGACTGGCGTTGGTCACAGATCGCTTACAAAATCATCAATCCGGTAGCCTTGCAGATACAAAAGCGCTGTCAGATCGCCATGATTGATGCGCAAGTCGCATTGCGCGGCCACCGCCGGTTTGGCATGCAGCGCGACACCCGCGCCCGCGCGCCCCAGCATGCCCAGATCATTGGCCCCGTCGCCAACGGCCAGCACATCACTGGCCTGTAGGCCCAGACGCGCGGTAATTTCATCCAGTGCCGCGACCTTGGCGTCGCGGCCCAGAATCGGTTCAGCCACGGTGCCGGTCAGCTTGCCCCCGTCGACCAGCAGCGTATTGGCGCGGTTTTCGTCAAACCCCAAGGTTTCGGCCACATGGGTGGTAAAGGCCGTGAACCCGCCTGATACCAGAACGGCATACGCGCCGCGCCCTTTCATCGTGGCGATCAATTCGCGCCCGCCGGGGGTAAAGGTGATGCGCGTTTCCAAGACCTTGGCAATGACGCTTTCATCCAGCCCCTTCAGCAGGGCCACCCGTTCGCGCAGGGCATCTTCAAACTCCAGCTCGCCATTCATGGCGCGCGCGGTGATTCCCGCGACATAGGCCCCCACGCCAGCTTCATCCGCCAGTTCGTCAATGCATTCCTGTTCAATCATGGTGCTGTCCATATCAGCAAGCAGCATGTGTTTTTGCCGACCCTGCACAGGCTGAAGCGCCAGATCAATGCCTTGGGTCTGCAAATCCTGCCAGACCTGCCATTGGTTTTCAGGGCGCGTGTCCAATGGAAATTCTGCCGCCACACCGGGGTTCAGCCATTCCGCGACGCCCCCGCCCCACGCATTGCGCAGGGATTCTACAGTGGTGGCATCAAGCAAGGGGTTGGCGGGGTTGGTCAGCAGTGTGGCGACATACATGGGGCAAGTTTCCGATCGTGGACAAGCAGCGTCGTTTTTCTGTGTTCAAGCGGCGCTCTAGAGCAATTTTGCCTCTTGTGCCAGTGGGGATTGGGCCGTAATGCCATTCGTGGGACACCCTTCCCCAACGAAGGGCATTATATCTGGAAGGATACCATGACTATACCCGCACAACCGGCAACGCGCCCGGCAAATCCGCGCTTTTCTTCTGGCCCATGTGCCAAAATCCCGACATTCGCACTGGAAAAACTGGCCGACGCCCCCTTGGGCCGGTCACATCGTGCCGCTGTCGGCAAGTCCAAACTGAAAGCGGCCATTGACGGCACGCGCGAGATTCTGGGCATTCCCGCTGATTACCGCATTGGCATTGTGCCTGCATCTGACACAGGTGCAGTTGAAATGGCCATGTGGTCCATGCTGGGGGCGCGCAAGGCCACGATGGTCGCATGGGAAAGCTTCGGCGCGGGCTGGGTCACAGATGTGGTCAAGCAGTTGAAAATTGACGCCGATGTGAAAACCGCCGAGTATGGCCAGATCGTCGACATGGCCAGCATCGACTATGATACCGACGTGGTGTTCACATGGAATGGCACAACATCCGGCGTGCGTGTCCCCAATGGCAATGCCATCCCCGACGACCGCAATGGTCTGACCATTTGCGATGCGACATCGGCTGCATTTGCGATGGACCTGCCTTGGGACAAGCTGGATGTGGTTACCTTCAGCTGGCAAAAGGTGATGGGCGGTGAAGCCGCGCATGGCATGCTGGTTCTAAGCCCGCGTGCGGTGGAACGGCTGGAAAACTACACCCCCGCATGGCCCCTGCCCAAGATTTTCCGCATGACCAAAGGCGGCAAACTGATCGAGGGTATTTTCAAGGGTGAAACCATCAACACCCCGTCGATGCTGGCGGTAGAAGATTACCTGCTTGCGCTGGACTGGGCGCAAGACATTGGCGGGTTGCCTGCGCTTATTGCGCGCTGCGACGCGAATGCGGGCGTGATTGCGGATTTCTGCGCGGCCAATGACTGGATTGCCAATCTGGCCGAAGACCCGGCAACAGCTTCCACAACATCGGTCTGCCTGAAGTTCACCGATCCCGCGATTGCAGATGGCGCGACTTTCGCCAAAGCGGTGGCCAAACGGCTGGAGGCAGAGGGCGTGGCGCTGGATATCGGCGCCTACCGCGATGCGCCAGCGGGCCTGCGCATCTGGTGTGGTGCCACGGTCGAGAAAAGCGATCTGGACGCGCTGATGCCATGGCTGGACTGGGCCTATCACACCGAACGCGCCGCGCTGACTGCGCCTGCATAAGTCTGACATTGTGGCGGGCGTGTCCCGCCACAGCCTTCCCTGCAAATTCCATCATTCAAGGAGCCACGAACCATGGCACCCAAAGTTCTCGTATCTGACAAACTGTCCGAAACCGCTGTGCAAATTTTCCGCGACCGCGGCATTGATGTGACGTTTGATCCGTCCATCGGCAAGGACAAGGAAAAACTGCTGTCCGTCATTGGCGACTATGACGGGCTGGCCATCCGGTCCGCCACCAAAGTGACTGAAAAAATCCTGGAAGCCGCGCCCAACCTGAAAGTTGTGGGTCGCGCCGGTATCGGGGTCGACAATGTCGACATTCCCGCCGCGTCGAAAAAAGGTGTGATCGTGATGAACACGCCTTTCGGCAATTCTGTCACGACCGCAGAACACGCGATTTCGCTGATGATGGCCGTTGCGCGCCAGATCCCCGAAGCCAGCGCATCCACCCATGCCGGAAAATGGGAAAAATCGCGTTTCATGGGGGTTGAGCTGACAGCCAAAACCTTGGGCGTTATCGGTGCGGGCAATATTGGCGGCATCGTGTGCGACCGCGCGCTGGGCCTGCGCATGAAGGTTGTGGCCTATGACCCGTTCCTGAGCGAGGAACGCGCGACCAAACTGGGCGTGACCAAGGTGGAACTGGACGAATTGCTGGCGCGCGCCGATTTCATCACCCTGCATGTGCCGCTGACCGACAAGACCCGCAACATCCTGTCTGCCGAAAACCTGGCGAAAACCAAGAAAGGCGTGCGCATTGTCAACTGCGCCCGTGGCGGTCTGGTGGACGAAGCGGCGCTGGCCGAGGCGCTGAAATCCGGCCATGTTGCCGGTGCGGGCTTTGACGTGTTCGAAGTGGAACCCGCGACCGACAGCCCGCTGTTCAACCTGCCCAACGTTGTTGTCACCCCCCATCTGGGTGCAAGCACAACCGAAGCGCAGGAAAATGTGGCGCTGCAAGTGGCTGAACAGATGTCGGACTACCTGCTGACAGGTGCTGTGCAGAACGCGCTGAACATGCCGTCCGTCACGGCCGAAGAAGCGCGCGTGATGGGGCCGTGGGTGAAACTGGCCAGCCATCTGGGGGCCTTCGCAGGCCAGCTGACAGATGAGCCGATTCAGGCCATCAACATCCTGTATGACGGGGCCGTGTCGGAAATGAACCTTGACGCGCTGGGATGTGCGGCGATTGCGGGCATTATGAAGGCCACCAATCCCGACGTGAACATGGTGTCCGCGCCCGTTGTGGCCAAAGAACGCGGCGTCAAGATTTCGCGCACCACGCAGGCAAAATCGGGCGTGTTTGATGCCTATATCAAGCTGACCGTGGTGACTGAAGGGCGCGAACGTTCCATCGCGGGCACAGTGTTTTCGGACGGCAAGCCGCGCTTCATTCAGATCAAGGGCATCACCATCGACGCCGAAGTGGGCGAGCATATGCTGTATACCACCAATGACGATGTGCCCGGCATTATCGGTGCGCTGGGCCAGACCATGGGCGAGAATGGCGTGAATATCGCCAATTTCACCCTTGGCCGTTCAGATTCGGGGCGTGATGCAATCGCATTGCTGTATCTGGATGCGCCTGCGCCGGATACTGTCTTGAACAAGCTGCGCGCAACGGGCTTGTTCCGTCAGGTGCGCCCGCTGGTTTTTGACGTGAACTAAGGTATGAATTATCGTCCCGGGGTTGACCCGGGACGATTGCCCCTGTTCTTTGGCACCGGACAAAAGCAGGGGATTTCCTATGCGCAGTTATGCGATTGGCGACATTCACGGGCAAGTGGGGCTGCTGCAACAGGCCCATGCGCTGATCGAACATGACCGCAAGGCCTGCCGTGACGCTGATGCGCCGGTGATCCATCTGGGTGATCTGGTGGACAGGGGGCCGGACAGCGCAGGCGTGATCCGCCTGCTGCGCGAAGGTGTCGGCGGGGGCGCGCCATGGGTGGTGCTGAAGGGCAACCATGACCGGCTTTTCACCCGTTTTCTGACAGATGCAGGCTGGCGCGACCCCAATATCCGCGAGGGACTGACCTATCTGGATCCGCTGATTGGCGGTGCAGAAACGCTTATGTCCTATGGGCTGTATCGTCCGACGTCATTTCACATCAAGACGGTGCGCACCAATGCACTGGCGCAGGTTCCCCCCGAGGATATTGCGTTTCTGGACTCCTGCCCCCTGATGTATCACCATGGCGATGCCTTGTTCGTGCATGCAGGCATTCGCCCCGGTGTGCCCTTGCCCCAACAGGCCGAGCAGGATTTGCTGTGGATTCGCGACCCGTTCCTGATGGACACGCGCGATCACGGCCCGTTGGTGGTGCATGGGCACACGGCAATTCCATGCCCGATGCACTATCGCAACAGGGTTAATCTGGACAGTCGCGCAGGGTATGGCGGGCCGCTGACGGTCGCCGTGATCGAAGGGCGGCAAGTCTTTATATTGACGGAATCGGGGCGCGTGCCACTTTTGCCACGATAGAAGATATTTCAATGACTTCCATTGACCTTGGTTAAACAAGGGTTAATTTTCCCCCGATTTGTAACCTATAGTTGTGCCAAACGCCGCGAATCGATGTCGGCGTTACAGCAACGGCCATATAGGGGACAATCTCAATGCTGCATAAATTCGACTTTTCACAGAACGTCACTGTTTCTGAGGGATACTTTTTCGACAGTTTGTTAGGTCTTTATCTGGGCAGTTCTGCACAGTCGGTATTCAAGCATGGCAAAATTCAGACATTGACCGAAGGGCAAACCTTGTCTGTGCCTTCGTCCGACCAGCTTTGCATTCTGCTTCAGGGTGTGTTGACACATGACCACGGCTGGCTAAGCCCCGGATGTCATTTTCGCGACCTTGCACAACCGCTGACGGTCAAAGGGGCGCAGGCTGTGATCTGGGTGTTGGACATGGCCAGTGCGCATTGGCTGAAGCGCGCGCACAGCTATCTGCGCACAGCGCTTGACGGGGCACTGTCTGCCGCCGAACGTGCGGTTGCCGCATCGACACCCCCGCGCGATCTGCCGGACCCCGAAACCCTGTGCGATGTGGACCACCCCACAATTCGCAGGCGCGCAGCCCGCCTGCTGCGCACAACCGAAGAAGCGACCGCGCAAGCAGTATTCGCGTTCGTTCAGGCCATGCCCTACCGTTTCGGGAACTGGCAGGAACGTGCATCGGACACATTGGCGCGCGGGTCGGGCATGTGCACCACCAAAGCCAATTTGCAGGTTGCGCTGATGCGCGCTTGCGGGCTGGAGGCAGGTTTTGCCGAAGTGCCCATGGAAATGAGCGTTCTGGGCAAACTGATGCCAGATGCGTGGTTGCCGATGATGCGCCCGAAAGTGCGGCACTATTTCGGTGCGGTCAAACTGAGCGGGCGCTGGCATGCGGCTGATTCGTCCTATAACGATGACAGCATGCGCATTTATCTGGAACAGATTCCCGGCTTTGATTTCCTTTTGCCTGCGTGCATTTCCAACGGTGCGCCCTATAGCCCTGCGCATTCGCATGATGGGCTGGACATGTTCGACATCGCGGTCGTCCCGCATCTGAACGAGGAAATGAGCAAGAAAAGCCGCTTCTCCCCCATGCAGTTCGAGGCATTGAACACGCGGCTGGACCGTGCGCAGGGATGCTGGCAGAAATGGGTTGCGGCGGATCATCCGGATTTGCAGGCAGATGAACACCAAGGCGGACGCGTTGCATGACATTGTTTGACTGGGACTTTTCGGCCCCCACACCCAGCGATATGGGCGACCATGACGTGCCGCCCGCATCGACACGGCTGGCGGGCAAGCGGGTCGCGTTGTTGGTCACTGGCGGGATCGCGGCCATGAAAACCCCGCAAATTGCGCGCGGGCTGCGCCGCCACGGGGCCGATGTGGTGGCGTTCGTCAGTGCAGATGCGTTGCGCTATGTCGCGCGTGAAGCGCTGGAATGGGCCTGTCTGGGGCAGGTTGTGGACGGGCTGACATGGCGCGCAGAGCACTTGTCGGATGATGCGCCCTTTGATGCGTATCTGGTGGCACCTGCCACGCATAACACCATTGCCAAGATGGCCGCAGGCATTGGCGACACGCTGGTGACATCGGCGCTGATTTCGGCGCTGGGCCGGATGGAACAGGGGCGCACCAGCATTCTGGTCGCACCCACGATGCACGGGTCCATGCATAACAGCCAGCTTGTGGAAAATTCCCGCAAACTGGCCGCGCAAGGCGTGCAGTTCATTGCCCCGCGCAATGCCTATGGCAAGCATAACCTGCCCGATACGGCAGTGATATGCACCGCAGTGGGGCGCGCATTGTCGACATCTGCGCTGCGTGGCAAGCGTATCATGGTGACGGCAGGGCCAACGCCAGTGCCCATCGACGGGGTGCGCCGTATTGTGAACCGCTTCCGTGGCCGTCTGGGCGCGGATATTGCCGAAGAACTGACATGGCGCGGCGCAGATGCGGAATTGCTGCTGGGGGACGGGGCGTGGCGGCCATCGGCGCCTATGAAGCTGACGATTGCGCGCACCTATGACGAGTATCGCGATATGGTGCTGGAGCGTGTGGGACAGGGGCTGTTCGCCGGGGTGTTTTCCGCCGGTGTCGCGGATTACCGGCCCAAACAGGTTGTGGATGGCAAGATCGTATCGGGGGCAGATGAATACCCGCTGATGCTGGCACCCACCGAAAAGGTGATTGATCTGGCGATGGCAGCAGGCCCGCAGATGCATACAGTGGCGTTCAAATATCTGGAGAAAGTCACCGAGGATGAATTGATCCGCGTGGCGTCCAAGCGGCTGGACCGTGCGGGCCTTGTGGTGGCCACACGCGGCGAAGACACGCGCGGGCGCGAACAACGTGCGCTGATGGTGCGCACAGGCAGCGTGACGCCGGTGAACGGCAAGGCACAGATCGCAAGCGCAATCGCGGATTATCTGGAGGCGCTGGTGGGCCCGCAGCCGCAACAGATGGCGGCTGAATAGCCGCCATGCGGTTCAATTCTTGGCCTGAAGGGGGCTTTGAATGTTTCCCAACGTCCCCTTCAGGCCGGAACGACCCCGCAATCGGGAATCTAAGCCCTCAGCCCCATGGATTGCCCGCACGCGGCTGGGGCGCGGCTTGTGTTATGCCGTTTTCCTGTGCCAGTTGCACAAGCGCTGCAATGCGGTTTTCGGTATTCGGGTGGGTCGAAAACAGCTTGTCACGCTTATGCACATGCAACGGGTTGATGATGAACATATGCGCGGTCTGCGGGTTCTGTTCGGCGCGGTCATAATCGATGCGCGATGCAAAGCCCTGTATCTTTTCCAGTGCCGATGCCAGCCATAGCGGATTGCCGCAAATTTCCGCGCCCACGCGGTCTGCCTCGTATTCGCGCGAGCGCGAAATCGCCATCTGCACCACTGCGGCCGCCAGCGGCGCCAGAATCATAACCGCAATCATGGCAATCGCACCACCTGCACCCTGATTGCGCCCGCCGCGAAAGAACAGCGCGAAATTGGCCAACATGGAAATGGCCCCTGCAAAGGTTGCGGTGACCGTCATGATCAAGGTGTCATAATTGCGAATATGCGCAAGTTCATGCGCCATCACGGCGGCAATCTCGTCGCGCGACATACGCTGCAACAGCCCTGTAGTGGCAGCCACAGCGGCGTTTTCGGGGTTGCGCCCTGTGGCAAACGCGTTTGGCTGGTCCTGATCGATGACATAGACGCGCGGCTGGGGCATTCCGGCATCATCGGCCAGCTTGTGAACCAGACGTTGCAAATCAGGGTGGACCTGGCTGTTGCATTCCTGCGCGTTGTGCATCCGCAAAACGGCCTTGTCCGAATTCCAATAGGCAAAGGCATTCATACCTGCCGCCACCGCCAGCGCGATCAGCAAACCCGCGCCGCCGCCAATCGCATAGCCCACACCCATGAACAGCGCGGTCATGGCTGCCATCAGCATGGTGGTCTTTAGATAACCTGTCATCGAAACGCCCCCTTCAGCAATGGCTTGGATATGGGCAGACCTGAACCGGCTTGCAAGATCTGTCGCGCATGCATCGATGCAGCAGGCCACATATGCGGCATTGTTCAAAACACAATTTGTGAGGAGTCACGAGCGTTGGCCTCTGTAGTTTTGTAAGTCATTGTTTTCATGACACTCACATCAGGAATGAATCGTCGTAGTGGACACTGGAATCAAAGTTCTTGTCCATCGCCATCCAAGCAACAAAAAACCGGCCTGATGTAGGGCCGGTTACACGGTAAGGCTCCAAAAATGCGGCTAAGCTTCGATTGTCGAGCGAATATATAGCTTACTGTACTCCGACGGAAGATCGATTGGAAAGATGTTGTCTCTCGCTAACTTGGCGGCAACCCAGTTTGCTTGAATTCCTTCCTTTTTCGCCAATTCACCCAGCGAAACATATTCCACCAAAAACTTGTCCACTTCGGATCTCTTCACAACGCGCCTTGGCCGCCGACTCCGAGTATGACGGCTCACCGTGGATTTCAGTTTATTGCTATCAATCAACATTTTGACCGTTGGGGCGTTCACACACAACGCCGACCTCACTTCATTTTTTGTTAGGTCAGCGATTGGTTCAACCTCGAGAGCATCTCGTACATCTTCAAGCTTGAAGCGTAGCGCCCCCAGTCCAGTTTCAGTTTCAACCCACTCCGCTTCTTTCAGATTTCCCGCCAGCACTTGGGTTAAAACCTCGTCTGTAAAGCAGGCGGCTGCACTACATACAGTTTTCAGATCCAGCACGCCTTTGGAAGGCGCAGAAACTAATCTGGTGTTCTCTCGAGCGCTGGACATAAAACCATCAATTTCGTCCGGGTCGTATAACGGCGCAACATTTGGGAGGTCATACTTCGGTTGAATGAACTTGCGCTGGACAAGTCGATCAAAAAGAGATCCTGCGATCCCAAGCCGATGAATGCACTGAATGCGCGGTATGCACCGGAGCAGATCTGGAAGAGCATCCTTTGCATCTTCAGCACGGAAAATGCGATCTTTCCCGGGTCTTTTTTCTCCAAGACCCAAGATCTCGACTATCTTTGAGATCCGCTGGGCAGTTCCGCCAAACTCTTCGGCCGCGCTGCTACAGTTGTGCCATTTGCGCCCTTTGCAAACCCGACCATAAATCGTGTCCCCTGTTGAAACAGGGTAGTTTTCGAAGGCGAACTGGGTGAACACGTCGATCATCGGCGCGTATCGCTCATCTTCAAAAACTCTGGCGCACCATCTCGAAAACAAACCGAAATCGGTAAAAAAACCTTGAGCCTTGCTCGGCGATTTTTCATAGACGCTGGTCATGGCTGAAACAACTTTACCTACGCCCTCAGATGTTGCGACAAAACCTGCGTGGCAAGCCTGTGAAAGCTCCGCTTGGCTAAGCTTTGCCTCTCGTGCGCTCGATCCGTGCGCCAGCAATACACCAAAGTTCTGAGCGATCCTCATTGCAGCATCTAAGTCAAACTGGTCGATCCATCTGTCACCGATTATTCCCGATAAACGCTCGCGGAGATAGCATTCCCAAATGGAAGATTGGCTTGTGCCTGATTCACTCATTTGACCAACTGTCTGCCCGTAACCCGCCTCATATCTGCGGAAAAAGTCGCAGGGATGATGCGGGAAAACGGCGGTAGGTAGCGTAACTAGCTGACAGCTGTGGATCGGACAAATACGGAATGACGTAAGCATCCATTCCCGTCGACCAAACACTCCAAACGTTCCGCTGTTTTCTTTATCTTCGTGTACACAAGCCGGACAGAGCTTTTGTTCGCTCCGCAGAAAACTCCGCGAGGCCACGAGTTGTCCATGCAATAGGCAGCGCCGCCGATCAATTTCAACCAAGGCCATGGGCATCAACTCACTTTCGTCGATGCCAGTGAGAGTTGCCAACTTACTGAGTTCAGCGTCATCAGAATAGATTAACTTCCGCCAGTTTAACCCCAGATCTAGGCAGAAGTCTTGCACACAACTCGGTCCATTTTTGGCCGCCAGGCGCGATACGAACGACATGATTGTCTCGTCCTTCTGAGGCTTCAGGTTCAAAGCGAGCCGCGTCATTTCGATTGCCCACCGACCATCAGCTCGTGCCCAAGATCGCTATCATTCGTCAGCACCAGCCGTGCGTCGATGGATGAGTAGTCGCTGCGCAAAAAGGGGTTGAGATCGTCGATACAGGCTGATCGTCGCCGGAAAGCACTGGCAAAATTCTGTGGACCAAAAACTTGTTTTTGACGAAGCATTGCATCTTCGATGGCACCGATGATCAGCTCCACAACTAAGCCAAATTCAGACGCAGCCGCATGCAAAATTCGACGCGTGAATTCCGGCGTCAAAGACGAGGAATCCGCCAGAATTTGAGCTGCGTCAGCGTATGTCTTCACCAACCCCGCAATGGATTTTAGATCGATCGCCGGGTCCAGAGGTCGGAAATGCAAAACTGAAATTCGCCGGGCCAACTGGGCGTCCTGATTCAACAGATGCTTGAGTGATGGCATTCCGCTGAGGATCAATCCAGTAGGCCAATCCGCATTTTGCATGAGGGATTTTAAAGTGTTTACAACCGCTTGTCTTTCCGGTCGATTTTGATTGATGTGCAAATCCTGGGCTTCATCAAGGTGCAGAAAAAGTACTTGTCGCTGGCAAAGCGAGTTTTGTACGAGGCTCCAAATATAGCCAGCCGTAGCGCTTCGTCGCAAAGGATACCCAAGGCCATGCAGACAAGAGGTACCAACTTGCTTCAACGTTGCTGGCGATGGCACCATAAAACTCGCAACGTCTGCGTGCTCGTATTCTGAGCTGAGGGGTCGCAGGGCTTTGTGCCGTGCAAACAACCAGCGCAGCGCCGTGGACTTTCCTGAGCCGGATCCACCGATAAGTGCGAGACCAGGTGCTTCCGAAACAGCGCCTGCCTCCTGCGCAGCACGACGTTGGTAAAGCAGTCGGTCAAACTCAGCTTCGAGGATCGAATATCGATCATGCCGGATGAACATGCCACGCAGCCGAGTTACAGTTTCGCTGATATTTTTATGTGGGTCAGACATGTTTATTCCTCCACATTCCAGTTTTCGCTTTGATCCTGCCAGTCATCGATCTCCGGCACCTGTGTCTCTCCCACAGAGCTTTCACTGTTCTGCTCCGGCGACCATGGAACAACTTCGTTGCCGAACAGTCCGTCGCTTGAAGATTGGGTCGCAACTTCGGCTTGCCAGAATGTCGTCCCACGCGACAGAGTCTGCTCGAGGTGCTTGATCTGCTCGGTCGACAGGCCTTGGGGTGTCAGGTTAGCTCTGACTCGCGCGCTTTGGTCAATTTCAATAATCCGACGAATTGCCGCATCCCGAACATCGCATGTAAGCTCAGCCTCCTGTGCGTATTTCTCTCGAAGAACACGCTGAGCCTCGACCCAATCTGCCAACGCCAAACCATCCAATGCGCCCAAGTTGACCGCTTGAAGCTGATAAGGTTTACCGTCTAGCAGAACGGAAATATGCCCTATATCTTCCGGATCAAGAATTACACGGACCTTCTTGTGCCCTCTACGAAGTCGCCAGAATGCCTCAAGTTTCGGAGATGAATAATAGTTTGAAAACAGGCAGATACCGCGATCTGATATAACTCTTTCGAATTCAATACCCAAGGCGTTTCGCTTCGAGAAGGCATCTGGTGGCGGTGAAACAGTCATCTGGCCTTGTAGTTCTTTCCACCGGTTCGCGGGGGTTTGCCCTCCAAGTCCACGGTGTGGGCGGTTGTGATAATAATCGACGACATAACACACCAAGATCTTAAGCAGATCATCATCGTCTAATGTTGTTTGCCCTTCACTGTCATAGTCTCCTCGCTCGAGCGGATTTGAGAACGTGCGCCCAGACAAGTTTGGCATCAAATTTGTAGAAAAAGTGCCGAAAACCCGTTCGACCCGTCCCCGAAGCTCTGGAATTTTCACGGGAGGAAAAACGATATCGATCCCAAGAGCGTTTACCGAAAAGATGAATTCGTTACTCCTGAACGCGGAGCCCGTGTCACAAGCAATCGTTGAAATTCCTCCGTACATCGCCCAATCCGACTGTGCGCCTGCAGCGCGGGCAATATGTGTTTTTTCGGCGATAATCATCCCTAATAGTTTCTTGGCGCCTTCTGCCGATTGAGTTTTCGCAATATAAAGCCCAACAATGCACCTTGTCGCACAATCGATTGCTACATAAATTTGCCGTCGACCGGTTGGAATTTGATCACGGACTTCCTTTGGAAGTGCTCTTAGAATACCAAGGCTTGAGAAGAATGTAATAACATCACATTCCCATTCATCGATTTCGACACGCTCCAAGGGATATAGAACGCTCACTCCCTCATGAGAACTCGCAAATTGCATCCTCGCCATGTCAAGTCCGTGGCGTTCGCAAGCGACCGTGAAGGGATCAGTTTTGTTTATTCTACGCACAATTGTCGAGGCTGACGGACAATGAAGTGGGCTTGCACCGGCTTCTGTTCGCTCAACATTCACTCGTCTGAATCGTGCCTTCGTTGCTTCAACGACGGCCATTTTTGTTGGCCGTTGACGGCTGGCATATAGCCGAACGCAGTCATCAAGAATTACTTCTGTTTCCTGACAAAATTTTGGGGATACACACAGGTTGGCAGGCGACCGACGCAAAAGCACCCGTATATCATAATTAGCCTTTTTTAGTTTCGTGTGATTCCGACGAATAGTGCGTGTGGATGGCAACTCACGTAAAGGCAATCTTTCGCCACTGCGGCGCTTGCGTCCCAAACTATGTCTTTCTAGTTCTGTCTGATTAATCAGTGAAAACAGCTTTGATTTGTTTGCCTCAAGATCGTCGTCAGTGAGCTTTAGCTCTCCGGCGTCATTCAGCTCCTTAATATGCCAACAGACAAACCACATCCAGGTAGCGCGGCTGCGGGCTTCTTCGGTTGCGGTTAAAAACTCAGCGCAGCCAAAGTTTGCCGCGGAAGCTGCGGTTCGTACACCAAGTGCAGATTTATGATACCTCAGACAGTTTTGACGTCTGAGCTCTTCCAATTCCATGTAAGTAAAAGACTCAACTATGTTTTCATTATCTAGTCGAGCGAGAGAGACATGCGTCGATGACTGCTCAATCGGACGATATTCTACATTATTCAGAACCAGCTTGTCATCGGGGTTGTATTTAAAGAGGTTCATAGTTTGCCTCCTTCGATCATCGTCTCTGGCGTGATAATGCCCGGAGTGACCTGTTTTAGATAACCGTCATAAAGCAAGCGATGAGCAGCCCTATGCGCACGCGCCCCAAGATTTGAAAGTTCAACAAGGCCGCTGAGCCTGATGCGGCCGTGAATTTTGTGCGCAGTTGAGAGAAGCGCCTCGTCTGCTTCAGGATCTGGGTTCTTGACGTACTCGCACATCCGCGCCGCGTTGACGGCTAGAAAGGGTGGAAAATCCTGCTCGGTGTGAAGCAGCACAGTATCTGCAAATCCAGAAGGCATGGCTTCGGCAACACGAGTCAATTCATGTTTGAAACCACTTCTGAAGGCTCTTTCATAAGGCTTGACGGCAATGGCGACGCGCTCGCCGGAGGCGAGCTTCACAAGATAGTCGAATGTGTGGCTGCCAGTCTTACCATTGCTTCTGGTGAACTTGACAGGTGCCGGTTGATCCCAAATATCGACGATGTCTCGTCGTGACATGAGCAAATTCACACAACGGATTTCCATCACGCTTTCCGCGACAAGGTGGACCAATCGCTGATCATACCGGCGCAGCCTGACCAACGAGGCGCGACCGCTGACGCGCGACCTGAAGTTGATTTTACGTGTTGCTCGGCTTGGCAGCAGTACTCCGATCCGACGCGGGTCTCTGCAGCCAGCGTCCGAGAACGACTTCACTGCTTCAGATTGTGGCGTGCACAAGGTATTGTTTTCATTAAACATCGTATTTCCTGTTCAAATTTGGATTGCGATTGCCAACCGCTTCGCAAGGCCCTCGCGAGCTTCGAAGCGCTTGACTTCTCCAAAAAAATGAGCGAACAAGATCCCAGTACAGAGGTGGATCATAAAGTTCATCTAAGGGGGTGCTGTGCCAACAGCATCCCCTGACTCATTTTTAGCTGTATTGTAACTAGGGTATATCTGATCCTTTCCGATGTTGCTGCTTCTGCCAATCATGCAGGAACTTTTGAATCCTGAGTTTCGATTTCGAGAGCCTCGTTACAAACTAGGTGTTTTGTGTCTAGGATATCGCTCTGGAAATAACTCCTCAGCAGTTGTTGATAATCTTTCTGCCACCTTCTGTTGGATGCGGTCGCTGACGCGGTGGCCCTGGCAAACTATTGTGACTGTGCTTGGTGCAATGCCAAGCTCATCTGCTATGTCCGTTATCGAGCTTCCTGCCGCCTTGAGGCTCCTCTTGATTTCTTCGTGCCTCAAGGCTCTCGCTCCTAAATGCGCCGCCAAGATAATCTCTCCATAGTTAGACTATATTCCGGCCGGGAAAGCTGCCCGATGGATGATACTGATTCGCGAATCATCCTACACTCTGATTCGCAGCTGTCCACATGAAATCATGAAAAGTTCATATATTTCATATAGTTACGGTAAACTCCCAGAGCTAGATTAGACAGTCACATAAATAAGTATCTGATTCTTTGGAAATTTTAGTGGTTGCGGCACGACTGCGTGGGACAAATTAAATCATCGTACTGATCTGCAAAATTACGGCACGATAGGCCGACGACTGATAAAAGTTTGCGGTGCGCGCTACGAGACAACTCAGCTCGCGTTGCGGATTAACTTGACGGAGTTCGAGCAATAAGGTGACGTTTTTCGCTATCAGCAGCGTGTCTGCCGACAGCACCACTACCGCTGGATACGGATCAATTTTCGGCCTTGCAGAGTAAACTTGATTAATAGGCTACGTTGCCGTTTACAGGGGGCCGGACCCTGATCAGACCGTACCGAAAGCTGATGCAAGTTACCAAACCCGCGGCGGCATGAACCATTTGGGCGTCGTGGTGGATGATCTGGACGCGGTTGAGGCGAAGGTTGAAGCCCTCGGGTTTAAGTCTCATAGACATGCCGACTATGACCCTGGGCGCCGGTTCTATTTCTATGATGCGGATGGGGTTGAGATTGAGGTCGTGCAATACGACTGAAGCAATTCGCTGAGAGGTAAACCAGTTCGACGCTGGATTTCGTCGCGCGCTCCACGAACCGCTGCTGTCGAACAAAAACCTATGGTCACAACATGTGGGACAAATACGTCGATTGCGCCCCGGACAGAAACGCCTAGGTTTTGTCCGGGGCGACCGTCGTGACGAGCCCTAAGCAGACGGTCAGCCGGTCAGCCAATCGGTAACTGCCCGCCGCCGGAAGCTCTTGCCGTCAAACTTTGATGCCATATTTCTCGTGAACTATACCGACAAAACACTATACTGATGCAGTGCCTGCTAAGGTTGCTCGGGTCGGCGAGACACGGCCTTCTGCCGAAAGCGCACTATTGTCGAAGTACCTGCGGTCAAGCCTCGCAGTGAGCGGTGGCATCAAGCCAAACAATGGGTCCTGAACTTAAGGAGCCGAGGAGGGAGTAAATATGCCATATTGGTACTGGTATAGGCAGACAACCCCACAACCACCCGGCTCGTGGATCATAGCCGGTCCCTACTCAAGCCGCGAAGCGGCTATGTCGGCTCGACAATCAGACAAGCGAGACGGTCAGGTAGGAGTTCCATTCTTTGCTGACACGCGAGAAGAGGCTGAAACAAGAACTGTTTTCCAATGATGGAGCGAGTTATGCCCGAACGAAATATCCCCCACGGCCACGGCCTTTCGCATAAGAAAGGCATCTCTGATGGTTTGCTTGAAAGAAACTCGTTTGCAGATGACCTGCCAAATGGTCACGAGGAAAGCTACCGGCGCGGCCGTGCCGAAGGCGTAGAACTACGGCAGGCTATTGCACATCGTGTTCGCCCGGAACCTGACATGCCATAATGGGCGGTTTCCCGTGTCATATGTCTTTATAGCAAGCGCTATGTCTATTCCATAGAGGGCCACCCGGTGCGAACGTCCGCTTCATCTCGTATATTGTTGAAAAACTCGCCTTTTCGTCACCACAAGTCGGACCGTCGGAATTTCTTCCCGTGAAAGCGCAATATTATAAGCAAGGCTTTCCAAATGATCTGTGGCGAGAACATAATTCCAAGTTTCAGAGGTATTTTTCACGCAACGGAGTTTTTCAACATAATTTCTCGCATAGCCGCCGGACGGTTGGGAAAATAACCTCTGGTCACAAATAGGAGGTCAAAAACGGTGGATTCGGTCAGGAACAAAAACGTCCGGGTTTTGCCTATGTTCCCAGTATGGGAGCATGTCCTTGACAGCCTTCCCCCCACCTGTATTCTCAATTTGGGAACAAAGAGGTGTTATGAGGATCATTGCAAAGCGAGCGGTTGTCGAGTTCGGGGCAAAAAACCCCGCTGCCCGCGCTTCTCTTGAACACTGGCTGCGGGTGGCGACCGCAGCCGTGTGGACCTCGACCGGCGATGTTTAAGCAGCCTTTTCCAAGGCCAAGGTGCTGAACGCCGAACGTGTCCGCTTCGAGGTAGCCGGGGGCGACTTCCGCATGATCTGCGCCTTCGATTTTGGCCGCGAGGTAGCCTTCGTGAAATTCATCGGCACGCACGCCGACTATGACCGCATAGACGCTTTGACCGTCTCGAAATTCTGAAAGGAGCGACATCATGGAAATCCGACCGATCCGCACGAACGACGATCTGACCGCCGCTCTTGCCCGTATCGACGCCCTCTGGGGCAAGGAACCCGGCACGCCCGAAGGCGATGAACTTGATATCCTCGTGGACCTTGTTGAGCACTACGAGGGCAAGCATTTTCCTGTTGAGCCGATGGAGCCGATTGATCTGCTCAAGGCGCATATGGAGACCACGGCGCGCACCCAAGCCGATCTGGCGGCATTGCTCGGATCGCGTCCTCGCGCATCCGAGGTGCTGAACCGCAAACGTGCCCTGACAGTGGACATGATTCACAAGCTGAGCAGCGAGTGGCACATTCCGGCAGACTGTCTTGTGAAGCCCTACCACCTCGCCGCGGCAGAATGATTCATCGGAAGCAGATCCACATTACTCGCAGCGCTTGGCCAAGTGCTCACTTCGTCGAGTTTTTGTTCCCAAGCGATAGGTTTGAACAGCAGTTTGTCCGCACATTGGTCATAGCAACATTGTCCATTTCCGCCCGCTGCGCATCTACGTTGATGCGAGCGCCTCCGACAAAAACTGGACAGCCATGGCCGCCTGCTGCTCAGTAGAAAATCTTCCAAAACTGAAGCGAATGCACTCCGACGCCATTTCACGATCAAAGCCCATCGCGGTCAAAACGTGAGATGGCTCGATGGATCCTGACGAACAGGCTGACTGGGTCGAAGCCGCGATCCGAGGCTGAAGGCGTGCCAAGAGGTCGGAAGCGTTACGGCCCGGAAAGCGCATCAAAGCATTCCCGGGATGCCTATTTTCCAAAGACCCGACCAACGTGGCGACTTGTTTTTCTTCGAGGCATCTAACAAAGAGACCTCTAATCGTGGCCAAACTTTCCCTCTCAGATTGCCCAACCGACTGGAGAATTCGGCAGGCTTCTCCAAAGCCGACGATTAACTCCGTCGGCATAGTACCACCACGCCGACCGCCTTGCTGGCCCGCACCTGCAATAACGGGCCGGACCAATCCCGATGAACCGGGGCCTGTCAATAGCGCGCCAACACCTTTGGGTCCGTAAAGCTTGTGAGCGGATATCGTGACCAAAGCGATATCGAGATCAAGCAAATCTAGATCCAACGCAATAGGCGCTTGCGCCAAATCCGCATGAAACAACGTGCCGTTGGATCTACACAACTCGGCAATCGTCGCCAAATCCGCAATCGCACCATTCTCGTTGTTCACGCCCACAATAGATACGAGAGCCGTCGCGTCGCTTAACAGGTTTTTAAGATGTGCTGGATCTGGAGCGCCACTGTCATCAAGAGCGATAAAGCGGGAGACCAAGCCGCAAGCTTCAGCCTCTTTAATGATCGACCCATGATCACCGGCACCGATCAGGATTTCAGTTTTCCCTGATCGCCCCGCGATAGCTTGAGCAGTGCGGATAACCATCGCATTTGCTTCACTCGCGCCAGAGGTAAAAATCACGTCATCCCCCTGAAGACCAAAGAGATTTCCAACTTGGCTAGCAGCAATGTCGAGGGCGGCGGCTGCGCGCCATCCGAGCGCATGATCTGCTGCATGCGGATTAGCAAAAAGCGTCGCAGACGCTTCGGCCATCACTTTTAAAACCCGCGGATCAGAGGGCGTCGAAGCCTGATAGTCAAGATATATAGTTTCACCAACCTGCATGGCACCCTCAATGCTGGACGAACTCTCCAGTACGTAGTATGGCTGATTTGCGTACTGGATACTATCCCCAGGAGGTCAAATGAGCGCACACGGCTTAACATCAGACAGCTATCGCCCGAGCTTTTCGGGTCATGAGACGTTTCCTTTGCGCTATGGTTGGCTGCAAAAAGCGTATCGAGCCGTGAACGAAGCACCCTCGGCCAAGCACGCCGTGCATGTCTTCAGGGATCCGGACGCTATCGCGCATTTTGGCGTGGGTAGAAACATGGTAGGGGCAATTCGCTATTGGGCGACCGCAGCCGGAATACTCGAGGAGTCCGCCGATGGCCTTTTGACAACGTGGCTTGGGGCCATGCTATTTGATAAAAATGGTACAGACCCTTACCTCGAAGAAGATGCCTCGCTTTGGCTTCTTCATTGGCATATAGCTTCCCGGCCCCACCTCACATCTGCGTATTGGCTGTTTAATGAGTTTAGGGGCGGCAGTTTTGTTCGACAGGACATCGTCTCTCCTCTCCTTAAGCTCGCGCAGGAACAAGGATGGAATCGTGTGGCCTCGACTACAGTTGATCGCGACCTGCAGTGCCTTCTGCGTACGTATATTGGAGGTCGCGGCTCAAGCGAAGCAGGGGATTCCATTCTTGCAGAACTAGGCCTCATCAGACCGATGGACAAATATCGTTCGCGGCTATCTCGTGGACGGAAATCGAGCCTTCCAAATTCGGTATTCCTTTATTGTATCAATGAGTTCTGGGAAATTTTCGCACCCGAGCAGGCTACCATGTCGTTCGAAAACGCCGCCTATGGACGCGGCTCTCCGGGTAGAGTTTTTTTGTTGGACGAAGACGACATTGTGAATCGTCTTGAGCAGCTTGACGACATTTCGGGCGGGACATTAGCTTGGTCAGAGACAGCAGGACTAAGGCAGATCATTAGACGCAAACCACGTTTGCTGAAAACAGAGCAGCGTATACTTCGCGAAACCCTGACGAATGCTCGCTCAAAGGTGGAAGCATGAACGATCCCGTTATGATAACGCCAAGATTTCGTCGGTCAGTTCGTATCGACACTGACTACGCATCTGCGACAGCAATTGACGGGTTCTATTGCCCAGCATCTTTCCAAGCGGCCATAACGTTTATGGCTTCACATATTTCTGATACGGAGCAAGGTGCGTTTACGTGGACCGGCCCCTACGGTGGAGGTAAATCTAGTCTAGCCGTCGCGCTGGCATGCCTTTTCGGAGCACCCAAGAATATCCGAGAGCAGGCGGCGGCGTTGTTTGGCGAACCGGTTATTGCTGCTTTGAAGTCAGCTCTGCCCTACTTTCCATCTCGATGGGATGTTTTGCCATTGGTCACTGAGCGCCGTTCCATGGCGGTACAGCTTGCAGAATTGCTCGATCTCCCATCCTCCTCAAATGCTTCAGAAATCCTCAAGGAAATAGAACGGAGAACCACGGACCGTGGTCTCCTCCTCATCATGGATGAATTGGGTCGCGGGTTAGAGGCAGCGGCAGATGGAGAAGGTGATCTTCATCTCCTGCAAGACATCGCGGAACTTGCTGCGCGGAGCCAAGGAAAGTTCGTATTCCTTGGAATTCTGCACCAAGCATTTGAGGAGTACGCGGAGCGTTTGGGCCGCAAAGCGAGAGATTCTTGGGCAAAAATTCAGGGCCGCTTTGTTGATATTTCGATTTCAGTGTCGCTTGAAGAGACCGTCGAGCTAATTGGCGAAGCGCTCGGGCATGAGCGTGCTGTCCGCAAAGCCATTCCCTTGGCAGAAGATTGCGTTGAGCAATTGCGCCCGGTACGCAAAAAGACCGAAGCAAAACGAATGGCGGGCAAACTTGCCCGAACGGCCCCCCTGCATCCACTTACCGCGTGTCTTGTAGGACCGCTTTCGCGCCGACGTTTTGGACAAAACCAGCGGAGCGTGTTCTCTTTCCTGAGTTCTGCTGAACCCTACGGATTGCAAGACGCGCTAATGAAAGAAGCCGTCGATGGATATTACCCTCCCCATCTCTTGTGGAACTACCTTCAAGCCAATTTTGAAGCGGCCATCCTTTCTTCACCGGATGGGCGCCGTTGGGCATTGGCGCATGACGTTCTTGAACGGTGCGTCGCGCGCGGTGCAAGCGATCTTGAGCAAAAGGTGTTGAAATCGATTGCGGTTTTTGAACTCCTCAGAGATCGCTCAGGGCTTGCAACAAATCTCGACACGATTGCCATTTCGCTCCACGAAAGCAACCGCACTGATATTGAAACCGCACTCACGCGTCTCGAGCAGCAATCAGAAATTGTATATAGGAAGCATGCTGGAATCTACGTGCTTTATGCTGGTTCCGATTTTAATGTTGAAGCCCGGTTGGGAGAAATTCTCTCAGAGCCTACGGATATCGATCTCAATATGGTTCGCTTGTTAGCGGACCTTCAGCCGATGCTGGCAAAGCGCCATCATGAAGAGACGGGTGCTATGCGGTGGTTTGAAATGTCTATCGAACCGGTATCCGAGCTAGAAGCTTTCAAGCCACCAAAATATGCCCAGGACATCATTGGCCGCATCGTGTTTGCGTTGCCGATGGACGGAGAGAGCCAAAGCGAAACTATCGCTGCGTGTGAAAGTGCCGCACGTTCTCAAACTTGTTTTCCATTAATCATCGGCTACCATGCTGACGCCGCAAAACTTCTCGACCTTGCACGAGAGCTTGCAGGACTGAGCACTTTGGAGAAGACTTTTCCTGAACTTCGTGGGGATCCAATTGCACGGCGGGAAATTGACGCACGTATAGCGGAAGTCCGCCAGAAGTTAGAAGAAATTCTGAATGGCTTGATCGACGAGTGTCAGTGGTTTGTTGTCGACCACGAAGCACAACGACTAACCAAGCGCCTCCTAAACGAGCAGCTGTCCGCCCTAGCTGACGCAATTTTCAACGAGGGTCCACTTCTCCGCAATGAGTTGTTAAACTGCTCTGAACCGTCTTCAAATGCCGTCAGCGCGCGAACCAAACTCATGAAACGCATGGCAATGCGTGGATCCGAAGTTGATCTTGGATTTGACGGCAAGAACTATCCTGCCGAACGAGGATTGTACATTTCTCTTCTGCAAGAAACCGGAATTCATGTGGACGGCGAATACAATGCTCCAAAGGAAGGTGACACGCTGTACCCATTGTGGCGCACGGCGGACAATTTACTTCTTTCGGAACAGGGCGTGGTTGGGGCTGATGAGATCATTCATGCTTGGGGCCAGACCCCGATTGGGTTGAAAGCTGGCCTCGCACCGGTATTCTTGGTGGCTTACATTCTCTCCCGCCGAGATCGCGTAGCGCTCTACGGTGAAGGCATATTCCAAGCGAATTTTAATGAACTTTGTGTCGAATTTCTAGCACGAAACAGCAAGGACATTGGTCTACGCCGTGTTGAAATGGAGGGGTTTGTCGGAGATACGTTGGAGCGGCTCGGCAGTCTCCTGAAGATCAAAGGGGCAACTGAGCCACTGATAGTCGCTCGATCAATTATCGGCGAATTTGATGCGCTTGTTCCGTGGACGTCCAGAACTCAGTCTCTTTCTCCGCAAACACTTAAGGTTCGTGAAATTCTCAAACGAGCGAGTGACCCAAACAAACTTTTGTTTGATGATCTCCCACGGCTAACCAAGCCGCTACCCGATGGTAACTTTGATGCAAATGCGACTGCGTTGCTGCTGAGGGATGCACTGGCAGAAATGCGCGCCGCCTATCCAAAAGTGCTCGATGACTTGAAAGACCTGATGCTCAAAGAGCTAGATGTGCGAAGCCAAAGCGATGATGCATTCAAAAGTTTGCGCGACCGTGCAGACAATATTCGCCACATCGGCGGCGACTTGCGTCTAGAAGCCTTCGTCGGACGGCTAACACAGTTTCACGGAACGCGTGAGGATATGGAAGGCCTCGCCGGTGTGGCGGTTAACAAGCTTCCTAGGGATTGGAATGATGGAGATCGTGAACGCGCAGCGGTTGGCCTTACGGAGCTTGCGGCAGTCTTTTTGAAGACAGAAACCATCGCTCGAGTAAAAGGTCGCAAAGATGGGCGTCATGCAATGGCCGTAGTGGTCGGAAAAGAGAACGCGGCGCACTCGCTGTTTAGCGAGTTTCAAGTGGCCGATGTTGACTGGGATGATGTCGAAGCCCTTGCTGCCACTCTTGATAGAACGCTGAGCGAGGCAGATCATCAGCGACGCGAAATCATTCTTGCGGCCTTGATTGAAGTCACCTCTAAATACCTCAATGCTGGCGATGAACGCCGTGTCGGAGAACGCGCATGACAACTACCCGACACGTTTTAGGACTCTCAGGTGGGCGCGACAGTGCTGCGTTGGCCATCTTCATGCGCCAGAGACATCCAGAGATCGAGATCGACTATTTCTTCACCGATACCGGCAAAGAGCTACCCGAAGTGTACGAGTATTTGACACGCCTTGAGGGCTATCTCGGCAAACCGATACTTCGGTTGAATCCTGATCGAGACTTTGACTATTGGTTGAAAAGCTACAAAAGCTATCTGCCCTCAGCACAGTCACGATGGTGCACCCGCCAACTCAAGCTACGACCCTTCGAAAAGTGGGTTCACGAGTTTCTAGACGCTGGCGAAACGGTCATCTCCTATGTCGCGATCCGCAGTGATGAGGAGTATCGTCAGGGATATCAATCGAACAAAGAGAAGTTGCTGATCAGATTGCCGTTCAAAGATGCCAGTATCGACAAGCCGGGGGTCATCGAAATTCTTGAAGGCTCGGGCCTAGGACTTCCAGATTACTACAAATGGCGTAGTCGCAGTGGCTGTACGTTCTGTTTCTTCCAACAGAAAATTGAGTGGGTGCGTCTGAAAAAAGAACATCCAGACGCCTTCGAGGAAGCAAAGCGATATGAGAAAAACGCCATTGAGCATGGCTCGCCCTTCACTTGGAGCCAAGGTGAATCACTTGCCGATCTTGAGCAACCAGAACGGCAGGAACAGATTAGGCAGGATCACGAAAAACGAGTGGCCCGAGCACGCACGCGACTGCAAGCGAACCCCTTGCGCCCAGACACTACTTTGGATTTGGATGATGTGTATGGCAGCGCAGCCAAAGCCTGTCTGACTTGCCATAAGTAATTGTATACAAGATAGAGATTTCTGACTTAAGGTCACTACATGTTCAAAGTAACTGCACGTACTGTATTGGAACTGGGATCCGAGCTCATAAGCTCGGATATAATCGCGTTTTACGAACTAATTAAGAACGGATTTGATGCTGGCTCAAAAAAGGGCGTGGACATTCGCTTCGTCATCCCACTTAGACGAAATGCATATCTCCGTCTCAAGTCTCAAGTCGCAACCGAAATTGACCTTGATGATCTCAAAGAGAACTTGCGAAACTTGCTTGACTCCGGCTGTTCCAAGGAGGCTCTGCAGCCCTTTGACAAGGTATTGGCCGCAAGAACCAAAAAGATGTTTCTGCTGGCTTTAACCGAAGCATATCGAGGTGCCAATGTTATCGTCGTTTCAGATCAGGGCAAAGGCATGTCTTTGGCTGAACTCGGTGATAACTATCTCACAATAGGAACGCCGAGCCGGAAGCGCAGTGTTGATGATGCTATGAAGCACACGATCATTGAAGACGATGACATTCCGCCTCCTTACTTAGGTGAAAAAGGAATTGGGCGCCTGTCGGCGATGCGATTGGGTGAGCGGCTACTTCTTGCTACTGCCCGCAATACTGATGCACATTTGAATGTACTGGATATCGACTGGCGCTCCTTTAGTGATCTCGATGCGATGGTCGAGGACACCCAGATAAAACCTAAACGTGGTGACAAAAAAAAAGACCCGACGTACAGCGGCACAACACTGTCCATTAGCGATCTATCTGAGGATTGGACACGTACAAAGCTCGAATTACTTGCCGAGCACGACTTTGCAAGACTTGTAGATCCGTTCAATGACCCAAAGAAACGTCCACGTATTGCACTATATTGGAATGAAGACAGAATCTCTATACCTTGGATGGATAAAATACTTCTAAGACACTCCCATGCGACAGTAGAAGCCACTTATCGTATCAGCGAAGACGGGCCGAGACTCTCCTATCGGATGGAAGCGCGTAAATTGGGATTTGATCATCCTCAGGAAATTGATGAGGGAACCTTGTCACTTCCTGACCTCGTCGGGTCCATTATCGGCAAGGACGATATTTTTCCAGTCGAATCTTTAACGTCTTTGGGACCGTTTCGATTTAATGCATATTGGTATAACCGCAGGATGCTTGGCGGCATCGAGGGCCTAGGGGATCAGAAACATGTGCGCGAACTTCAGCGCCGATGGTCTGGGATAATGATGTTTCGCGATAGTTTTCGGGTTTTCCCATATGGCGACGATGACGATGACTGGCTAGGGCTGGACCGAAAAGCTTTGGGAAGTCCTGGGTATTCACTAAATAAAGCACAGTTTGTAGGACATGTGCGCATTAGCCGACTACGCAACCCGTTTCTCTTAGCAGGGCGCTGAAATAGTCCCTGAGCCGGAAGGCTGTCCCTTCATCAGGGCTGGGTCGGGGGATTGCGATGTCTGTCGGCGCGTTCGACATACGCGCCAGGTGCGGTTCTTCCGCGTCACACAGCCAGCAACCGGGGCAGTCTTGCGAGGTTGTTGGCGGCCATTGTCAGGATGAACCGCGACCGGACGCGATCGACGCCGCGATACATGGTCTGTGCCATGCCGCCGACGGTTTTCGCCCAGCCGAACGCCTCTTCAATTTTCTTTCGGTGCTTCTGGGACAGGGCGTAACCGGCATGTCGGGTGGTTCGGCCATCGATTGCTGAATATCTCGTTTTCTGGGCGATATGGGGCGTGACGCAGGCTTTGCGCAGGTCGGCAACGAACCCACCCGCGTCATACCCCTTGTCGGCCCCCAGCGTCATCTGCCGGGTCGATCCAGGGGAATGGCGATGAACCATGTCCAGGGCGGCCGTACGTTCGGCATGGCCGTCAGCCTGGGTCAGGTCGCCTTGCACGATCAGCCCACTCCGGTTCTCCATCAGCGCATGCCCGATGAAGCAAAGCATCGCCCCGGTGCCCGGGGGACTTCTTGTAAAGGCGCGCGTCCGGGTCGGTGGTCGAGGCGTGGGTGGCATTGGACCGTTTCTCGCCCTTGAAATCGACTTCGGCATTGCGGTGGGGTTTGGTGGTGCGGGGCATCGGGTCGGTCTCGGTTGGGGTCTCGGAAGGCGCGGGCTCAAGCGTGGCATCTGGGGCGAGTGGATCGCATGGCCCGTCATCGTCAGGCGGGGTGGTCTCTGCCTTCGGCTGGAAGCTCTTCATCGACGCCCAAGCCTTCACCAGCGTGCCATCGACCGAGAAGTGGTCGTCCGACAGAAGCGGCGCGACCTCGCGATGGGCCAGAATCGCCGCCATCACCTTGCGCGACATCTGCGTGCTCAGCAGCCGGTCGCGGTTCTTCGTGAAGACGGTCGGGACCCAGACGGGATCATCGATACCCAGCCCGACAAACCAGCGGAACATCAGGTTGTAATTCATCTGCTCCATCAACTGACGCTCGGATCGGACCGAGAACAGGAGTTGCAGCAGGCTGGCCCGGATCAGCCGTTCCGGCGGGATCGAAGGGCGGCCGAAATCGGTGTAAAGCGCCTCGAACTCGGCATCGAGACTGGCGAGCGCGTCATTCACCACCTGACGGATCTTGCGCAAAGGGTGCCGCACCGGAATGCGCTCCTCCAGATCAACATAGCTGAACAGCGACCCGCTCGTCCCGTCCGTCCCGCGCATCGTCACCCCCGCCGTTACAGTGCAAAGAGTGAATCATGTTCTCAAACCGCTGTCGAGACAGGACTATTTCAGCGGCCTGTTAGACCAAACGAACCGCGAAGGTCTTCGTGCAACACCGGAACAACAAGTTCTGGTGGGAATACTTCAACATATTATCCAAGGCCTCTTCAGAGGGTTTCTTCGCGAAATGGACCGACGCTACAAACGTCAGCCACTTGATCTATCTACTATCGAGACTGAGATCAAAAGTTTAGAAACGCGCGCCACGATTGCCTTAAAGCAGATTCGGCAGCATGTGCCCCATGAGGATGAAGAACTGTATGTTGATCTCCAGCATGCATTTTTTGAGTTCAAGGAGCTTACGGAAAGAGCTCAAAGGAAAATTAAAGAAGTTGAAGAAGATAGTAGACAGATGACCCAAATGGCGGGCGTAGGTTTGATGGTCGAAGTGGTAGCACACGAGCTTGCAAGATCATCTGAATCCGCGCTCAAAACCCTTGAAGCTCTGAGAGGACAAGAGCTTCCAGACTCAGCGCGCGCCCACTTTGAAACCCTTCGTGCTGAGATGAAGAGCGTGAGCAAACGACTGCGTGTCCTCGATCCACTAAGCGTTTCCGGGCGACAGCGATCAGAAACATTCGATCTTGAGCATTTGATCGACGAACTTGAAGAGGGGCATCGCGCGCAGTTTGAGAGGCACGGCGTTGACTTCAAATTCGTACCAACAGAAAAACCTCTACGTATACGTGCAGTGAAAGGTATGATAGTTCAAGTTCTCGAGAACCTAATTTCGAACTCGATCTATTGGATGGACATCAAGTCCAAGAGAGAAAGCAGCTTTACTCCACAAATCAAAATTGAGTTGGAAACAGACCCAATTTCCTTTACTTATCAAGACAATGGTTCAGGTATCGCTTTGGAGAACGCTGAGAAGGTATTTCGGCCGTTCTGGTCATTAAAGGAGAAGACCAAACGACGTGGGCTTGGTCTATTTATTGCAAGGGAATGTATAGAGTATCACAACGGCACATTGAAACTCGATACCTCTAATATTGGCGACGCTAAACGCTTGAATAAATTTATTGTTGAACTTCCCGAAAGTGCCAGAGCATGAACGCGGTGCAACTCTTAAACGACCGAGGAATAGCAAGCGCGCTCATCATAGACGACGGTTACGATGAGGTTCCAACTTCAGCAGACCTCTCTACGAACGTAGAGGGTTGGCGCAATTTTATTGCCGACTTTTCGATTCACGCAGATGTCCTCTCTGAGGTTTTTCCCGACCATGGGAAGGTAGAAGTTGATGATCTAATCAAGCGTGACGACTTTGTTGCAGCGCTTTGGCATCATCGTACTAAACTTGATGCAGACACACAGGAAGAACTGTTTGGGAATTTCTCTCGTGACAAGAGCAATGACCTAACGTTTCTCTCGGGCTTGGAGGACAAGCTGAGGGGCTTTGGTATTCAGCCTATCGCTGTTGGAAGAGACGCAGACATCCCCAATCAAAATACCGTTCCGCTCATTTTTGTTGATCTCTTTCTTGATGGTGCCTAAAATGATGCATCTGAAGAGCGTTCCATTAAACGGATTCTTGCGATAATTGAAGGACGCAGAGATGATCCTCCGCTTATTGTGCTTATGTCTCGGAGCACACGGCTTGAGCAACGAAAAGAAGAGTTTCGTCGAAAATCCAAGTTACTTGGGGCGATGTTCAGGGTTGCCACAAAAAGAAGCTTGGATGATATTGACGTTCTCACGCGTGTGCTGTCCCGCTTAGCTCAACATAGGCTAGACGCTCTAAAGATAGCGAAACTTTTGCATGTGTGGGACGAAGGTCTAATTGGAGCTCGCACACGCTTTATGGAATCTGTGCGAAAGCTTGATCTAACCGATTACGCACAAATCCGTGATTTGCTTTTGAATTTTGAAGGCCAGCCACTGGGTAGCTACTTGATTGATGTTTTTGATCGTGTACTTCAACATGAAATCGAGAGAGATTCTGATCTGATAGCGGCGGCGGCTGATGTAAACACGGTTAACTTAGAAAGGTACCTAGCTCCGAACATTTCAGGTTCGCCTGATCTGCAAGAACTAGTTTATAGAACAATTTACCACAATCCCGAACGTTTGAATGTTAAGGGTGATGACGGGGACCTTCCGATTTCATTTGGGGATTTACTTGTCGACAAGAGAGTTTTTGAAGAGTCTTCAAATCTCACTCTTCCTTTTGATGTTATGGTGGTTCTGACGGCAGCCTGCGATTTGGTCCGAAATGGTGTGGATCACATCTTGCTGCTTCAGGGAAAGTTGAAGCCATTGGAGCCAACTGCGTGGAGCTACGACAACAAGGCAATTCGTACGCCAATTATTTCTTTCACAGACGGACGCCGTTTTGGGATCAGTTGGACCATTAAGGCCGTAACGGGTTGGTCGCGAGAGGATGTGAAGGTGCACTTATCTGATGATGGCGGCTTTATCAAGCATGCAAGATTACGTGAGAGCGTTGCACTCGAACTGCAGCAGAAGATGTTATCCAACTTGGGTAGAGTTGGACAAATTGCACCAATGCCTGCTTGTTTCCCAGTAGCTATCCAACTTTACAGGCCAAACACTGATGGTGAATGGATTGAACTCGCGTCTGAATTGTTATCAAGTCGTGGTGGTGTGATCTTTGTAGGGCGTGACGATGACAGTAAACCCAACGCAAGGTTGGTGATTGCGGAGGACGTCTGCGAGGAAATTGCGATGTTAATCAATACTTTGACGGATGATGATGTGCCGAAGATAGGCCGACCAAGTTTAGCAAGGATAAAGGCTAGCCAAGGCTTATTAACAAATCTCGAACAAGGCCTAAATGTGTCTGGATTGAAGAAGGAACTTCTAGAAATTAGGGCCACGGTGGACCTTGGCGACGGTCCCAAAGAAGAGGTTGTAGCATTTGTCACTCGTGGTGCGGATCCTACGAAGATCAATAGTCAGGCGTGTAAGCGTGCTGTCATTGCATTGATCATTTCTGAACAAGTAAATGTCTTAGTACCGGTGGGGGCTGGTTAAAAAGCGTCTATAGTCAATTATTTACTGTCCATTTGGAGGTGGCTCGAACCTACCACAAAATCATAGATTTAGCGATCTCGATTTGATTTCGATTAACACGCCCCCATATCAATCAATAGTATATGTTGAAACCGCCACGGGAATTAAAGGTAATGCGAGTGACAAGTTCATCACCAGGTATTTCTCTGAGAGCACTGCTAATGATTGCAAAATCGAAGGCGGTTCAGGGGCTACTTCCATCGTCAGTGATTGAACTTATGGAAAGAATGTCTCCAGGGTTTTTGGATACTCCGGAGGTAAATCGCGTTGCGGCAGCAATTCTTGACCCAGCAGAATTGCTTCTTGATAATGCTACTCGATTGAAAATTATCAGACTACTGCCGCTGGCCAAAGCGCGTGAACTCTGTACGACCCTTGGCCTCACAATAGAGCGAAGCCCCTATGAAGCCATAGAGACAGAGATCGCCGAGATTGGTCTCGTCCAACTTTTCGATTTTTTTGGGATCGTCGACGATCCACGTGCACCAAAATTTGCTCCTCCTTCATCGCAAAATGTGCCTGTTGCTTATGGCCTGTTTCCGCACCAACGAGTTGCCGCTAGGAAGGTTGCAGCTGCGTTAGCAAAACCTCCGCGCAAAGTTGTGCTTCACATGCCAACCGGCGCCGGAAAAACACGTACTGCTATGCATCTAGCCGCCCGACACTTGCGCGAGTATGGACCAACGGTGATCATTTGGCTGGCACAAAACCGGGAGCTGTTGGATCAGGCTGCAGAAGAGTTTGAAAAAGCATGGACATCACTAGGTGATCGCGATGTGCAGCTTATGAGGTTCTGGGGAAGCAAGCGCGCGCCACTTGCGGATCTAGATGACGGATTACTTGTCGCGGGCTTGGCAAAGATGGCAGCATTAGACGCCAAGGATGCCAACTCAATCCTAACTCTCGCGGATCGAGCTTCACTGATCGTTATTGACGAAGCTCACCAAGCAATCGCGCCGACTTACGCCCGTGTTTTGCGGGCATTGAATTCAAAACGCCCTAACAATGCTCTCCTCGGCCTTACAGCCACGCCGGGGCGTACTTGGTCGGAGATTGACGAAGACAAGCGCCTTTCCGATTTTTTTGAAGGGCAGAAGGTCGTTCTCGAAATCGACGGATATGATGACCCGGTGACTTTCCTTATGGATCAAGAGTATCTGGCTCGGCCCAGTTTTCGCCAGCTAAAAGCACCGACAGAAATCTGCCTCAGCAAGGCTGATATTCGCTCACTGGAAAATGACCCGGACTTCACTAACGATCTTCTAGAAAAAGTTGGTCTCGACGCCGCGCGTAACGAAGTCATCTTATCAGAAATTTTTGATGCCTTGATGCGCCATGACCGCATAATTGTATTTACCCCATCGGTAGAGAACGCACGGCTGCTGCAGGCGATGCTGACCATTAAGAACGTAGAAGCCCTTTTTGTCGCTGGAGAAACAGACGGCGGCGAACGAGAACGTCGTATCAAGCGCTAAAAGTCTAGTGGGGTCGGCAAGATCGTCATGTTGAACTATGGCGTGCTTACCACTGGATTCGACGCTCCACGCACGAGCTGCGCGATTATAGCGCGGCCAACTAAGTCACTTGTTCTGTACAGTCAAATGGTCGGTCGGGCGACCCGAGGTGTTCGTGCCGGTGGCAACAAAGAAGCTGAGATCATTACCGTTATAGATCCCGATCTACCTGGGTTTGGCAGCGTGGCGGAAGCATTTCAAAACTGGGAGGATGTCTGGCATGAACCAGATTACGGCTAACGAAGAAAGCAGATTCAATGTCGACATAATTCCACCGGAGCTGGCCGTGCGCGCGATGCGTGACAGTGGATATAGAAGTACGGATTACGCGCTGGCTGAACTCATAGATAATTCAGTTCAGGCTAATGCCACACAAGTCGATGTCGTGTGTTTCGAAATAATGAAGCAAGTGAACCAACGTAAAAGTCGACGAATTGACCAGATAGCTGTCATTGACAACGGTGATGGTATGACGCCCGAAACGCTGCGGATCGCGCTCCAATTCGGTAATGGCACGCACTTGAAAGACCGAAAAGGAATTGGCCGTTTCGGCATGGGCCTTCCCAACTCATCTATCTCTCAGTGCCGACGCTTGGAAGTTTGGTCCTGGCAGGCCGGGCCGCAAAACGCGATGTGGACCTATCTCGACGTGGATGAGATCGAGCAGGGACTTCTGAAGTCGGTACCAGTACCGGAGCAACGCCCGGTACCACAAGAATGGCGTGATCGGTCCAATGTCATCGAGACCACCGGCACCCTTGTCCTTTGGTCCAACTTCGACGATCACCGACTACAATGGCGTGGCGCGAAGGCCACTTTGGAAAACACTGAGGTCCTTATAGGGCGGATGTATCGCAAGTTTATCGATGCGGGTGACCTTATCATTCGGCTGGCAGCTTTTAGTGAAGACGGCGCATCATTTGATGCACCTACCCGGGTTAATGACCCGCTTTATTTGATGTCAGATTCATCCACGCCTGCTCCTTTCGACAAATAGCCCATGTTCCAAAAGTGGGGTGAGGGCGATCAATCCTTTGAAATCGAATTGGACGGACAGGTTCATAGAGTTTTTGTACGGATCAGTTGGGCTAAAGAGGATACAATTACGCGGGGATCTTCGCCAGACCGCGGGTCAATGCCCTATGGCAAGCACTCCGCTAGGAACGTTGGGGTTTCGGTCGTACGTGAGCGTCGAGAGCTTGAGCTCGATAAAGGTTGGACGATTGGGTACGATCCACGCGAACGATGGTGGGGGATCGAGGTCGAATTTCCATTGGCGCTTGATGAAATCTTTGGGGTCACAAACAATAAGCAGCACGCAAACACCTTTGCTGCCATGGCGCAATTTGACTGGACCGACGAAGCCGATCCCGGAGAGCAACGTTCCGCATTCCGCGAGCGCCTTCAGGCTGATGGCGACCCACGTTCGCTGCTTATCGATGTTGCCGAATATGTACACGAGCAACTTGATGAAATTCGACGCCGTGTAAAGGCACAAACAAAGGGAAAGCGCACCTCGCAGAAGCGTCATGAAGATCCTGATGTCGACGATCAGGCAAGTGACAAATTCCGTGAGCGTGCGAAGTCTGGTCATGAAACCGAAACTGATGAGGCGGGGTTTTCAGAAGAGGACAGGGCAGAGCTCGAAGCTGATTTGGTTGAAAACGACCATTATTCAGCCCAGGACGCGAAGAACATCACCGAAGCAGTAGTAAGCCGAAAACGCAAAGTGCAGTTTTCTACAGGGCACCTTGATGGCCACCATTTCTTCTCAACCAAACAATTTGGCGACTTAACAAAAATTACTTTCAACACCAATCATCCAATCTACGATCAGCTTGTTGAAGCACTAAATCCAGAAACTGACGATGACACAGACGCTGAGCTTCTCGATAGGGTGCACCGAGCATCAGATACACTGAGGCTGCTTTTTGCAGCATGGGCTCGTTACGAGCTTGAAGAAACTCAGAAACACGATGAATTGATGGAAATGCGCCAAGAATGGGGAAAAATGGCCAAAGTTTTTCTTCGTGAAGGATCAAAAGACTGAAAATGAAGATTGGTGAGCACCTTCTTTCGATCCTTAGCCGAGCGCAAACCAGCGTTCAAATTGCCGCACCGTTTATCAAGTCTCATTCGCTCGAGAAGGCGCTAATTGCGGTCCCCAAAGGCGTACCTGTTACTTGCGTAACACGTTGGCGACCAGAGGATATTGCCAGCGGCGTCTGTGATCTCGAGATTCTGGATCAGCTGAGCGAACGTCCGGGGTCGACTTTGCTGGTTCATCCTCATCTTCATGCCAAATTTTTTGCTGCAGATGATCTTTGCCTCGTCGGCTCAGCCAACTTGACACACACCGCTTTGGGATGGCGTTCTCCAGCTAACCTAGAGTTACTCATAGAGCTGGATTCACGTAAACATGGCTTGAGCGAGTGGTGGACCGAATTGATAGCCAACTCCATATTCGCAACAGACGAAATGAAGTTTGCGCTTGCTGAACGAGCAGAAGCGTTGCGGATATCTGGTAATCCTATTGCCCGTCCGGAAACAGATCCGGAAGATGTCGGAGAAGCGAAGGTGTGGGCACCGCAATGCCCTAGGTGGTCAGGATTATGGGAAGCCTATGTCGGGGATGAAGACCAAATGCCAGCAAGCGCAATGCGTTCGGCGAAATACGACCTTGAAGTGCTTGCAATTCCACCGGGCTTAAACGAGGAGAGATTTCGCGAAGCACTCACAACTATTTTTAGGAACACTGTAATTGTGCATGAGATTGAAAGGCTATCAACATCAGGCCTTACTGACGCCGCAGCTCATGACATTTTGCGTTCTTTATGCGGCATCACGGAAAAAGAAGCTGCACGCCGTTGGCAGATACTTAAGGGATGGCTAAGCGCGCTTTTTCCGAATGAGTATCGCGTAGAAACGAACCAAGAAGTTTTATTGCGCGGACGCAATTTATAGCCGCTGCAAATGATAGGAGGTGATATCGTTCTTTGCCGTTGCCGTTGCCGTTGCCGTTGCCGTTGCCGTTGCCGTTGCCGTTGCCGTTGCATCGTAAGCGGTGGTAAAACTGCAAGTGCTACCGGCGAACGGTAACTAGCACGAGCAATCATTGAACGATGTCATGAGAGCCTTACGAGTCGGTAACGGCGAACCGATTCAAAGACGTTCTGGCAATTGGTCGCCGACGGCCTTTATGAAGCTGCATGGCTCCCGCTCCAAAACCTTTAAAATAAACAGTAATTCTATGACATCAAGCCGCCTTTCGCCCAATTCATACTTACCAACGAATGATGGCGGCTTCCCGAGTTTCTTGGCCAGTTGAGCTTGAGACAGGCCAGCGTCGCAGCGCACCTCCACTAGTGCTTTGAGCAGTCCGGAATACGCCTCTGTGTGAACTGTACCTGCCAAGTTGAGATCCGCCGTTGTTACGACGAGATCGCTACCCCCATTTCGGGTTTACCCCCAAAATGGGGGTGATATATACTGAAGCTGGCTAGAGCTAGCAGGGGAGCGCCCGCCATGACGACCATAACCTTCTTTAGCCCAAAGGGCGGCGCGGGCCGGACCACGGCGGTCATGGCGATGGCCTCCGCGATCCTCGAGGAGAATAAACTGAAACCTGCCGTTATCGACATGACGGAAGAAGCCGGGCCCCTCGGTCATGGCAAACCATCGTCGTTGACCATGTGGGAAAGAAAGATGGTCAAGTGCGGATATAGCTTCGATGATTTTAGGGTTGAGGAAGTCTATGATTTTGAAAGCATGATCCGTGCGGACTGCGAGTGTGAGTTTAGTGAGTTCGCTTACCAACTTGTAGATACGCCAAAGCGTCCCAATGAACTCGTGCTGAACAAGGTAGGACGCAGCGATTTGATCATCGTGCCCTTCAAGAATGCTGCAGAAGCGGCACTGATAAGTAAATGGCTGGCGAAGCACTTGGAAAAGAAGCAGCTGATCCATGGCTTGGCGACTGCCATCGAAACCGAAGATGACTACTTGCTGGCAAGGAGGGCCTTTGCTGGGTTTCCCGTGTTGCAAACCTATCTGCCAAATGTGCAAATATTCAAACGGCAACCAGAATTCGGACATCTGTTCAGCATCGAACCACGTGAGGCAGATCCCGCAAACCCGACGCCTGAGGAAATGCGTATCAGATTTCTGTATGACGAAGGCTGCAGGTCAGCACAGGATCTCTGGGATGAGGTACGTTGGATTATTCACGAGGATGAAGAACGAAAGCGGGAGGCAAGGAACGTGATCGATCGTCGCAAGGTAATCCGATGATGTCGAATTTCGAGGTACAAGCAACGTGTCGACTGCCATCCGAAAGCGACACAAACCTATGGATTCTCTGACTCCTGTCGGTAGGCCGTGCCAAGCAATCCCAACTCAAATGCCAAGCATTTCCGACCCAAACCTGACCTTCGCTGCCGGACGCACGAAGGTCAGGTGAGCGGGAAAAACGGACCTTCGCTGCGACTACAGCAACTTCCGCTTTCAGGGTGCCTTTCAATAAACCGTCATTTTAAGTAGCCTGCACTCCGCCGCCATTTAAGAAAACCCACCGCCATTCCAAAAAGAATAAACTACATAGAGGCTGCCAACTGCGCTCCCTGTGAGTAGGCAATACCGTCTTTGCCACGGGATTGGATCGATCCGGCGCTTAGTGAGCGGGGGCTTGCCACGCCACTTACGCCAAAGAGCAACCAGACCATAAACAAGGCCTTCGAAAAACATGTGGATCAGCAACAACGGCCAAAAAATCGCGATGATCATCCAGCCGAAATCAAACAAGACAAAGACTAAGACTCCGGTGATAAGCGCTCCCATAAACAACCCGAGCAGTAGCCCGCCGACAATCCAAGGGATATCACTGTGCTGATAGGGTCGAGTTGGGCGGTCGCTCATGTCAGGAGGATCAGTTGCATGCAGGTGTGGCCTTTGGATAAGCGGGTCGTTTCCACCATAATTTCTGAAAAATCTTGTACCACAAGCCCTTGGCAAAAAGCACTTTTATTTGTTACGTTTTTGGCGGCACTGGGAATAGCAGACACTCGCGCAAGCCGCAGCATTGGTCAGTTTGGGCTCTTTTTCCTCTTTCGCTACATGACGCGCTAAGGTCCGTTTCTGTCTGATGGGCCACTTGGGTCAGAAATCTGACACAAATGTCGGTTTTGCATGGCATTTGACACCACGGTGCGACCCGCACATCTCCTTCTTCACCTATGTTGCCCCTTCCCACGGAAATGAAGCGAAGCAGTTCGTCCCGTCATACGAACACGCTGGTAAACAGCTGCTCATTCTCGAAAACACGATCACCGAGGACCAAAGACAGCTTCAGCTGGTTGGCGGCGTCCTTCGGAGGGTCAAAGCATCACTCGATGGGATTTATACGGGATACCCGTATGTGGCGCAAACTACGGAAATTCAGCAGAAAGGCATGGAGGATACGTCGTACTGGCTCATCTTACTAACCCCGCCAGCACCGCATAGAGTTGGACCGTCAGATTGTCGAAGCCCCGACAGGCGAGTAGGACGCGGAACGTTCCCACATGGATCTTTGACCGAATTGACTTCGGCCGTTACCATTTGATTGCACAGATGCCAAAAGCCGGGATCGCCAATATGACGACTAAACCGACAGTCCAGACAGGTCAGGATTCCAACGAGATATCGTATGGCGTTCGCATCCGGCGATTACACATCTCACCCGGAAAATCACTTAGCAGGCCGCTGAAATAGTCCTGTCTCGACAGCGGTTTGAGAACATGATTCACTCTTTGCACTGTAACGGCGGGGGTGACGATGCGCGGGACGGACGGGACGAGCGGGTCGCTGTTCAGCTATGTTGATCTGGAGGAGCGCATTCCGGTGCGGCACCCTTTGCGCAAGATCCGTCAGGTGGTGAATGACGCGCTCGCCAGTCTCGATGCCGAGTTCGAGGCGCTTTACACCGATTTCGGCCGCCCTTCGATCCCGCCGGAACGGCTGATCCGGGCCAGCCTGCTGCAACTCCTGTTCTCGGTCCGATCCGAGCGTCAGTTGATGGAGCAGATGAATTACAACCTGATGTTCCGCTGGTTTGTCGGGCTGGGTATCGATGATCCCGTCTGGGTCCCGACCGTCTTCACGAAGAACCGCGACCGGCTGCTGAGCACGCAGATGTCGCGCAAGGTGATGGCGGCGATTCTGGCCCATCGCGAGGTCGCGCCGCTTCTGTCGGACGACCACTTCTCGGTCGATGGCACGCTGGTGAAGGCTTGGGCGTCGATGAAGAGCTTCCAGCCGAAGGCAGAGACCACCCCGCCTGACGATGACGGGCCATGCGATCCACTCGCCCAGATGCCACGCTTGAGCCCGCGCCTTCCGAGACCCAACCGAGACCGACCCGATGCCCCGCACCACCAAACCCCACCGCAATGCCGAAGTCGATTTCAAGGGCGAGAAACGGTCCAATGCCACCCACGCCTCGACCACCGACCCGGACGCGCGCCTTTACAAGAAGTCCCCGGGGCACCGGGGCGATGCTTTGCTTCATCGGGCATGCGCTGATGGAGAACCGGAGTGGGCTGATCGTGCAAGGCGACCTGACCCAGGCTGACGGCCATGCCGAACGTACGGCCGCCCTGGACATGGTTCATCGCCATTCCCCTGGATCGACCCGGCAGATGACGCTGGGGGCCGACAAGGGGTATGACGCGGGTGGGTTCGTTGCCGACCTGCGCAAAGCCTGCGTCACGCCCCATATCGCCCAGAAAACGAGATATTCAGCAATCGATGGCCGAACCACCCGACATGCCGGTTACGCCCTGTCCCAGAAGCACCGAAAGAAAATTGAAGAGGCGTTCGGCTGGGCGAAAACCGTCGGCGGCATGGCACAGACCATGTATCGCGGCGTCGATCGCGTCCGGTCGCGGTTCATCCTGACAATGGCCGCCAACAACCTCGCAAGACTGCCCCGGTTGCTGGCTGTGTGACGCGGAAGAACCGCACCTGGCGCGTATGTCGAACGCGCCGACAGACATCGCAATCCCCCGACCCAGCCCTGATGAAGGGACAGCCTTCCGGCTCAGGGACTATTTCAGCGCCCTGTTAGGTACGTGGCGCTGTCGGACATGCACCCAGCGGATGCGCAACGGTTTGCAAGATTTATCGCCCCCTGCGCTTGCCCTACCGTTGAAGGAGAACAGGCGTTTTATCTCCACGATTGGGAACGCTGGAACCGCGCCGAAAGCGGAGAAGCCACACCGCCGCACAAACGCCCCCGAATGACGACCTTGCAGGCCTATGCCGCCCAGAGCTCGGTCAGCTACGGAGAGATCAGCGAAGAGCGGTTTGCTGAAATTGTCCGTGGCGATGCGCCAACACAGAGCGAGAAAGTCAGCGTCTGTCAGGGCCTGACCGAGATGCATGCCGCGTCGATCAATCAGAACAGCGCGAACGAACTGGCGGCGGAACTGGGCATGACACGCGCGGCGCTGGAAGCCCGCTGTCAGGAACTTTGCGGGGTGGCGATGGGCGCGCATGCATTTCCAGCCGAGTTGCCAGTGCCACCCGTATGGCTAGGTGACACATGAGTTAAGCCGTCACGGCACGTTAAAGTAAACGAAAAGGGCTGTTTAGAGGCGGAACAGCAACTGATTCCTCACATCACGACGATTCTCTGCGTGAGTAGAGTTTTCGATCCAATCCACACTGGCCAAATTCTTACCGAACCAAGCTTTAAGAGAAAGCCATGAGGAGTTCGAAACCATCACCTTCCGCCCTCCAGCACTCCCCAAAGTGCTCAAAGGACAAAAACTCTGACGAAAATGGACAAAACCTTGACGCCAGAGTCCAAAAGCCAAGGCTCATCACACAATTTTTTCAGATAATGGTGAGCCGGACAGGATTCGAACCTGTGACCCGCTGATTAAAAGTCAGCTGCTCTACCAACTGAGCTACCGGCCCACACATGTCGGGCTACTTAGAAAAGCGCGGCCACCGGGTCAAGGACGAAATGCGCTTTTTGCACAGTAATTGGGATCAATGTTGAAATGATGTCTGGTCAGCGTGCCGCACGCCTCTTATATCGCGGCCATGATGGACATGAATACCCCCCTGGCCTTTGTCAAAATGCATGGCGCTGGCAATGATTTTGTCATTATCGACTCGCTGCACCGTGCAGGCGGGGTGATGACGGCTGCGCTGGCTGCGGCTATTGGCGACCGTCATCGCGGGGTGGGGTTTGACCAGCTTGCGGAATTGCGCCCCTCGGACACCGCCGATCTGGACCTTGATTTCTGGAATGCCGACGGATCGCGGGCAGGGGCGTGCGGCAATGCAACGCGCTGTGTCGCGCATATGGTCATGGCGGCGCGCGGGCTGGACCGGCTGCGTATTCGCACCGCGCGCGGTGTGCTGATTGCCGAAAACCGGCAGGGGCAGATATGGGTGAATATGGGCGCGCCGCTGCTGAACTGGCAAGATATTCCGCTGGCGCAGGATTGTGAAACCGATCATTTGCCAATAGCAGGCGACCCCGCAGCCGTTGGCATGGGCAACCCGCATTGCGTTTTCTTCGTGGCCGACGCAGACAGCGCGCCGGTGGCCGAACAGGGTCGCAAGACCGAACACCACCCGCTGTTCCCGCAATCCACCAATGTGGAATTTGCCAGCGTGACTGCACTGGACCACCTGCGCCTGCGCGTGTGGGAACGTGGCACAGGCATAACGCTTGCCTGCGGGTCGGGTGCCTGCGCGACCGCTGTGGCCGCGCACCGGCGCGGGCTGACAGGACGGCAGGTGCGCATTGATGCCGATGGCGGGCAGTTGCTGGTTGACTGGCGCGACGACGGCGTGTGGCTGTCCGGCCCTGTGGCGCATGTGTTTGACGCCACGCTGCCCGCTGAATTCCTTGCGGGTCTTGCATGAGCGCGCCTGTCTTCACAACCTTGGGCTGTCGCCTGAACGCTTACGAGACAGAGGCGATGAAGGCCCTTGCCGAAGCCGCTGGCGTTCAAGGCGCCGTGGTGGTCAATACCTGCGCGGTCACCGCCGAAGCGGTGCGCAAGGCGCGGCAGGAAATCCGCCGCCTGCGTCGTGAACACCCCGATGCGCCGATTATCGTGACCGGATGTGCCGCGCAAACCGAACCCGAAACATTTGCCGCAATGCCCGAAGTGACCCGCGTTATCGGCAACACCGAAAAAATGCAGGCCGCCACATGGGCGCAACTGACCCCCGACCTGATAGGGACGACCGAACGCGTGCAGGTTGATGACATCATGTCGGTGCGCGAAACCGCAGGCCATCTGATTGACGGGTTCGGCACCCGCGCGCGCGCCTATGTGCAGGTGCAAAACGGCTGTGACCATCGCTGCACGTTTTGTATCATCCCGTTCGGGCGTGGCAATTCGCGGTCTGTGCCTGCGGGCGTGGTGGTGGAGCAGATCAAGCGGCTGGTCGGCCAGGGTTATAACGAGGTGGTTCTGACGGGCGTGGACCTGACAAGCTGGGGCGCGGATTTGCCAGCGACCCCGCGTCTGGGCGATCTGGTGCGCCGTATCCTGAAACTGGTGCCCGATCTGGCCCGCCTGCGCATTTCGTCGATTGACTCGATCGAGGCAGACCCCGCGCTGATGGAAGCCATCGCGACCGAGGCCCGGCTGATGCCGCATCTGCACCTGTCGTTGCAGGCGGGCGATGATATGATTCTGAAGCGCATGAAGCGCCGCCATCTGCGCGATGACGCGATCCGCTTTTGCGAAGATGCCCGCAGCCTGCGCCCTGACATGGTGTTTGGTGCGGACATCATTGCGGGCTTTCCCACGGAAACCGACGCGATGTTTGCCAATTCCCTGAAGCTGGTGGATGAATGCGGCCTGACTTTCCTGCATGTGTTCCCCTTCAGCCCGCGCAAGGGCACGCCAGCGGCCCGCATGCCGCAGCTGGGGGGCAAGACCATTCGTGACCGTGCCGCACGCCTGCGCGATGCGGGGGCGCGTGCCTGCGCTGCGCATCTGGCCGCCCAGCAGGGCAAGCGGCACCGTGTGTTGATGGAAAACCCCCATATGGGCCGCACAGAGCAATTCACCGAGGTGGATTTTACAACCGCGCAGCCCGTTGGTGCGATTGTGGATGTTGCGATCACCGGCAAAAGCGATACCCGCCTTCTTGCCTGACCCCCTTGCGCCTGCGCGGTGGCGCTGTAGCTTGGCGCGGCCAGTTTAAGGCTGGCTGCCAGTTTCCAACCTACAAGGACCAAACCCATGACCAACGCTATTGAAACCCGCCTGTCCGAACTTGGCCTGACCCTTCCGGACGCGCCTGCGCCTGCGGCCAATTATGTGCCGTTTGTTCAAAGCGGGGCGCTGGTTTTCGTGTCTGGCCAGATCAGTTCAGGCGCGGATGGTTTGATTCGCGGCAAGCTGGGCGTGGATCTTGACGTGGCCCAAGGGGCTGAGGCCGCGAAAGCCTGCGCGCTGGCGCTGATTGCGCAGCTGCGTGTTGCCTGTGGCGGGGATTTGTCGCGCCTGAAGCGCGTGGTCAAGCTGACGGGTTTTGTCAACAGCACGCCCGATTTCACCGACCAGCCCAAGGTTGTGAATGGCGCGTCAGACCTGATGGTTGCCGTGTTCGGTGATGCAGGCCGCCATGCCCGCGCCGCTGTGGGTGCACCGTCCCTGCCAATGGGCGTCGCGGTCGAGATTGAAGGCATTTTTGAAATCGCCTGACGCGACATGCTTTGGCGCGGCGCACAGGGCGCAAGCCCGCCGCGCCACAGCCGTGCAGCAGTATCTGTCAGATGGAACCACAAGGCTGGCTAGTTCCGGCCTTTTGCAGACATCGGTATAGCGCCCAAGGCGCGGAGCAAAGGCCGCAGGTGGCCCACGCCATCGGTGGGCCGTCCCGCGGCCTGCCGATTATTCTGCTGCCAAACCAAGCTTATGATCTTGGGAGTATGCAGCCCGCATAAAGTGAACTTCACCAATGCCGGATCGGCAGACCCCGGCCCACCGCTGGCGCGGGCTATGTCCAAGCGCGGATGACCGCTTCAGGCCAGCCCCCCAATCACGGTGCTTCAACCTGATCGGATCAAATTCTAGCGTTTCTTCATCGCGGCCTGTAGCGCCGCGCCAAGACCGCCCATCTGGGGCGCGGTGTCTGCCTTGGGCTGTGGTTTAGCCTGTGGCTTTCCTTGCGATTTCGCGGCGGGTTTGGTGTTGTCGCGGCGCGCATCGCGTGAGGTAGCAGGGGCAGCGGCCGCAGCATCCGACGCGCCATCCTTGCGCATTGTCAAGCCGATGCGTTTGCGCGGCACGTCTATGTCCACCACCCGCACGCGCACCACATCGCCGGTTTTCACCACCTCATGGGGGTCTTTTACAAAACGGTCGGCCAGTTGGCTGACATGCACCAGCCCGTCCTGATGCACGCCAATATCGACAAATGCCCCGAAGGCCGCGACATTGGTGACCGTGCCTTCCAGTGACATGCCGGGCCGCAGATCGGTGATGGTGTCTATCCCGTCGGCGAAACTGGCGGTCTTGAATTCAGGGCGCGGGTCGCGTCCGGGTTTTTCCAGCTCGCTCAGAATGTCGCGGACGGTGGGCAGGCCGAAACTGTCATCGACAAAATCCGCCGGTTCCAGTGACCGCAGAACGGACGGTGCGGCCATCAGTGCAGTCAGGTCCTTGCCGGTTGCCTTGACGATGCGCCGCGCCAGTGCATAGGCTTCCGGGTGGACAGATGAAGCGTCCAGCGGTTCGGCCCCGTCGCGGATGCGCAAGAACCCCGCCGCCTGTTCAAAGGCTTTCGGGCCAAGGCGCGCAACCTTCAGCAATTCCTTGCGGGTTTTGAACGGGCCTGCTCCATCGCGGTGCGCCACAATGGCTTCGGCCAGTGTTTGCCCCAGCCCCGACACCCGCGCCAGCAGGGGCGGGGATGCGGTGTTCAGGTCCACACCGACTGCGTTCACTGCATCTTCGACCACGGCATCCAGCATCCGCGCAAGGCGGGACTGGTTCACATCATGCTGATACTGGCCCACGCCAATGCTTTTGGGGTCAATCTTGACCAGTTCGGCCAGCGGGTCCTGTAAGCGCCGTGCAATGGACACAGCGCCGCGCAAACTGACATCCAGATCAGGAAATTCCGCCGAGGCCAGCGCAGATGCCGAATAGACCGATGCGCCCGCTTCCGACACCACCACTTTGGCCGGTTTCGCGCTGCCCGGAAGCTGCGCCAGCAAATCCGTGACCATGCGTTCGCTTTCGCGGCTGGCCGTGCCGTTGCCGATGGCGATCAAGGCGACCTTGTGGCGGGCTATCAATGCAGCCAGCGTGGCCTGTGCGCCGCGCAGGTCATTCTTGGGCTGGAACGGATAGATTGTTGCTGTGTCCAGCAATTTGCCTGTCCCGTCCACCACTGCAACCTTGCAGCCGGTGCGAATGCCCGGATCAATGCCCAGCGTCACACGGTTGCCCGCAGGGGCGGCCAGTAACAGGTCGTGCAGGTTGCGCGCGAAAACGCGAATGGCCTCTTCTTCGGCGCGTTCGCGCAATTCGGCCATCAGGTCAATGCTTAGCGACAGTTTCAGCTTGATGCGCCATGTCCAGTCGCAGGCGGTGGCCAGCCAGTCGTCCGCCGCGCCACTGCCGCCAATACCCACAGTTGCGCGCACCATGCGTTCAACGGGCGCGGTGTCTTGCAATGTCAGGTCAAGATGCAGGAATCCTTCGTTGCGGCCGCGCAGCATGGCAAGGGCGCGGTGGCTTGGGCAGGTTTTCAACGCTTCGGAATGCGCAAAATAATCGCTGAACTTCGCGCCCTCGGCTTCCTTGCCATCCGCGACAGTGGCGGTAATTGCGCCGTTGCTGCGCATATGGTCGCGCAAACGGCCCAGCAATGCGGCATCTTCCGACAGGCGTTCGGCCAGAATGTCGCGCGCGCCGGTCAGCGCGGCCTTGGTGTCGGGGACAGCGTCAGACACATAGGCGCTCGCCAGTGCCTGTGGGTCGCGCCGTTCGGTCAGGATGGCATCCAGCAGGGGTTCCAGCCCGTTTTCGCGCGCGATCATCGCTTTTGTGCGGCGCTTGGGTTTATAGGGCAGATACAGGTCTTCAAGCGTGGCCTTGGTGTCGGCCCCTGCAAGCGCGCGCGCCAGATCATCGGTCAGCTTGCCCTGCTCGGATATGGATTTGACGATTGTGGTGCGCCGGTCTTCCAGCTCGCGCAGATAGGTCAGGCGTTCTGCCAGCAGGCGCAGTTGCGTGTCATCCAGCCCGCCGGTCACTTCCTTGCGATAGCGTGCGATGAAGGGAACTGTGGCCCCTTCGTCCAGTAGCGCGATAGCGGCCTGCACCTGTTGCGGGCGGGCGTTGACATCTGTTGCAATGCGGGCGGCGATCTGGGGGGCGGTCATGACACTCCTGAACAAATTTGGTCTGGGGAAGCCCTCGATACCTGCGGGCAAACACCACGGCAAGCCCTGTCAGGGGGGCGCGGCATAGCGGGCCAGAAACATATCGACCGCCCCGTCGGCGACGCGCGCAATTTCTGCATCATTCACGTCTGCCTGCACGCCGCACAGCATGCGGTCGCAAAGGGTTGTCTGGCACAACTGAAAGAACTGGTCGGCGGCAAGGTCGATATCATCAATGGCCAGCGTGCCGCGCGCCACTGCCTGCCGGAAATAGGCCCCGAGTCGCGCGCGCCCCAGTTCCGGCCCGTTTTCATAAAACGCCCGCCCGATTTCGGGAAAGCGCGGCGCTTCGGACACGCAGATGCGGAACATGGCAATGCCGAAATCCGACATCAGATAGCCGATCAGGCGCAGTGCCGTGGCATGCAATGCCTGTCGGGGCGGGGCATCTGGGGTCAGCAGGTCAAGCGCCTCATCGGCAAGGTTCAGAATTTCAGTCTGATAGACTTCGGTGAAAAGCTGTCGTTTGTCAGGGAAATAGCTGTAAAGCGTGGCCTTTGATACGCCCGCAACCCGCGCAATTTCATCGACATTTGCGCGTTCATAGCCCATTTCGATGAAAACCTGCCGCGCACCTTCCAGAACCTGCCCGATTTTGCGGCCTTGCCTGATCTTGTGTGTTGTCACTGTGCTGATGTCCCCCTGTAAGCTGTAGGATAGTGGCTGGAAATCGGCAAGGAAAGCGCACAATATGCGAATGCGACGTTTCACATGTTAATTCCGGGTCAAGATGGTCGAAATATTTCTGAAAACACTGCCATTCTTTGCCCTGATCGGTGTGGGCTTTGGTGCGGGGCGGTCCGGGTTCTTTCCGGCGCAGGCCACGGCCTATCTGACCAAGTTCGTCTTTTACTTTGCGCTGTCGGCCATGCTGTTCGGGTTTGCCGCCAATCTTAGTTTTGCCGACTTGCTGGATATGCAGGCAGCGGGTGCGTATCTGCTGGCCTGTGCGGTGGTGTATGGGGTGGTCATGCTGGTCGCGTTCGCGCGGCGCGCGAAACTTGACACCGCCACCATTGAGGCCCATTGCGCCATTATTGGCAATACCGGCTTTTTGGGCGTGCCGATGCTGGTGGTCCTGCTGGGCGAGGCATCGGTCAAGACCGTGTTGCTGGTGCTGACCATCGACCTGATCGTGTTTTCATCGCTGTTTACAGTGCTGATTACCTTCGCGCGGGGCGGCGGTGTGGACTGGCGCCTGCCTGCGCGACTGTTCGGGGCGGTGTTGCGCAACCCGATGGTTGTGGCCATGGCGCTGGGGCTGACATGGTCGGCAACAGGGTGGCAGGTGCCCATGCCGGTCAATGACTTCCTGACACTTCTGGGGGCTGCGGCGACACCTTGCGCGCTGTTTGCGATCGGGGCGTCGCTTGCGGACAAGAAGCTGGAGCGGTTGCAGATTGTGTCCTGGCTGTCCTTTGCCAAACTGTTCTTGCATCCCGCTGCCGTGGCCGTGGCCGCGCTGGGCCTGTTTTCAGTGGACCCCTATGTTGCAGGCGTCCTGATTGCGGCGGCTGCCCTGCCGGTTGCAGGCAATGTCTTTATTCTGGCGCAGCATTATCAGGCAGGTCCAGCGCGGGTTTCAGCCACGATTCTGGTGTCCACACTGATCAGCATTGCCACCGTGCCTGTCGTGATTGCATGGGTCACCGGCTTCTGACACAGTGCCGGAAAATGAACGGAGAATGCTATGGAAACGGTTTCTGAAAACGCCTGTTTCGGGGGCGTGCAGGGTGTATATCGGCACGCATCGGGGGCATTGGGGTGTGACATGACCTTCGGGTTGTTCCTGCCTGCCGAAGCGCGGCTGCATCCGGTGCCGGTGCTGTGGTATCTGTCGGGCCTGACCTGCACGCATGAAAACGCGATGAACAAGGCGGGCGCGCAGGCCCATGCCGCAGCGCATGGTCTGGCGCTGGTGTTTCCCGACACGTCCCCGCGCGGGGAGGGCGTGGCCGATGATGATGCCTTTGATCTGGGGCAGGGCGCGGGCTTTTATGTCAATGCCACACAAGACCCGTGGGCCAGACACTACCGCATGTGGGATTACATCACGGATGAATTGCCGCGTGTCCTGATGGGCAATTTCGCGCTGGAAGAAGACCGTCAGGCCATCACCGGCCATTCGATGGGCGGGCATGGCGCGCTGAGCATGGCCATGCATCTGCCGGGGCGCTTTGCGTCCGTGTCGGCCTTCGCGCCCATTGCCAACCCGACCGCCAGCGACTGGGGGCGCAAGCAGTTCGCGGCCTATCTGGGGCCGGATGAAAGCGCATGGGCCGCACATGATTCCAGCCTGCTGATGATGGAGCACGGGTTTCGGGGCGAGGTGCTGATAGATCAGGGCGCGTCCGATCAGTTTCTGGACCTGCTGCGCCCCGAAGCGCTGGCCCATGCCATGGCCGCGCGCCGCCAGTCCGGCACGTTCCGCATGCAGGCGGGGTATGATCACAGCTATTTCTTTGTTTCCAGTTTCATGGGCGAACATGTCGCCTTTCACGCGAAGGCGCTTGCACAATGACGCGCGATATTCACGCTGTGGTGTTTGACATCGGCAATGTCCTGATCGGCTGGAACCCTGAACAGTTCTATGATGGGCTTATCGGGCAGGACCGGCGCAAGGCGCTGTTCTCACAGGTTGATCTGGACGGTATGAACGCCCGCATCGACCGTGGCGCGCCGTTTCATGCAACCGTTTTGGGCATGATTGACGACCACCCCGACTGGAAGCGCGAGATCATGATCTGGCATGACCGCTGGATTGACATGATCACGCCGGTTATCGCCCCATCTGTGCAGATACTGCGCAATCTGCGCGCGCAATCGGTTCCGGTTTATGCCTTGTCGAATTTCGGCGATGATACATTCACAATGGCGCAGGAAAAATATGAATTTCTGCATGAATTTGATCGCGCCTTTATTTCCGGCCGCCTGGGTGTAATGAAACCCGAAGCGCGCATATATCAGATAGTGGAAGATGAAACCGGTGTCGCGCCGGAAAACCTGTTCTTTATTGACGATCGTGCAGACAATATTGAAGCCGCTTTGTCGCGCGGTTGGGCGGGGCATGTGTTCCAGTCCGCCGATGGGCTGAAAGACACGCTTGCGCAGCTTGGGTTGCCAAACTGATATATAAAGAGGGGCAGAATGACATTTCCCATCATTTCTGCGGATATTGAACCGCATCTGAACTGGCGAGAGCTGACAGCCGCGTTTGAACAGGCGCATCGGCTGCCAAAAGCGGAAATCAGCGACAGTTTTCTGTACCGGCGTGGTGATACGCTGTTGTCGCGCGCGGCATGGATTGACGGGATGGGGGCCTTGGTGAAAACCGCGTCAATCTTTCCCGAAAATCCGTCGCAAGGGCTGCCTTCGGTAAATGGCGGTGTGTCGCTTTATTCCGATACAGACGGCACATTGCAGGCGGTGGTTGATTTTCATCTGGTCACAAAGTGGAAGACCGCAGGCGACAGTTTGCTGGCGGCGCACTATCTGGCGCGCCCCGAAAGCCGTAACATTACCCTTGTGGGGTCCGGCGCTGTCGCGCGCAGCATGCATTCCGCCTATCGCGCGATTTTTCCAGACGCGAATTTCACAATCTGGAGTCGCCGTTTCAACACTGCGGCAGAATTGGCGGCGGATCTGCCAGATGCCGTGGCCGCGCAGGATCTGGAACAAGCGGTCGCACAGGCTGACATAATCTGCACCGCCACCATGAGCACAACGCCGGTTATTCGTGGCGAGTGGTTGAAACCGGGCCAGCATCTGGACCTGATCGGGGCCTATCGTCCTGATATGCGCGAGGTGGATGACATCGCCTTGCAGCGCGCAGCCCTGTTTGTCGACAGCCGCGATACCACGCTGGACCATATCGGGGAATTGAAAGACCCGCTGTCGCGCGGAGCAATTAAGCGTGATGATATTCTTGCGGATTATTATGATATTTCCAAAGGTGAATTTAAAAGGCCATCCGCAGATGCAATCACGATTTGCAAAAATGGCGGTGGTGCGCATCTGGACCTGATGACAAGTCAGTATATATTGTCCAAATGGCAGACGCACACACCAGATCGTTAATTTGAAGCGACTTGCCAAGGGTTTTGTTTTGGTGCAGGACACAGTTAGAACAAATATATGAGGGTATCATGATTGACCTGAACACACTTTCATTGGCCGACCTGAAAAAATTGCAGAAAGATGTCAGCAAGGCTATCGACAGCTTCCAGGACCGTGAGCGTAAGGCAGCAATTGCCGAGCTGGAAGTTGTTGCAAAGGAACGTGGCTTTACGCTGGCGCAGTTGTTGGACGAAACATCGGTAAAACCACGCAAGCCGGTTGAACCGAAATATGCCAACCCTGCGAATCCTTCGGAAACCTGGTCTGGCCGTGGGCGTAAACCGCGCTGGGTTGTGGCCGCGTTGGATGCCGGAAAAAGCCTTGATGATCTGGCTATCTGATTGTTGTGCTTCAAACGGCGCACAAGACATACAGGTTCTTGGTTGATTTTTATACGATAATGTCCGACCGGAATATCGGGCTTATATCGGCAGGGGTCGCATTTTTTACCTTGTTGGCGGTGTTTCCCGCTATTGCGGCCTTTATTTCCCTGTTTGGTATTTTTTCAGATCCGCTTGCCCTGCAACATCAGCTATCGCTGATACAGGATCTGGTGCCGCCTGCGGCTTTTACCTTGCTGGAAAACCAGATCATGCGTCTGGTGTGGTCCAATGATGGTACATTGGGCTGGGCTGGTCTGTTGTCCACATTGATTGCATTGTTTCTGGCGCGTCAGGGTGTGGATGCAATGCTGCGGGGAATGAATGCCATTTATGGCAGTCGGCGGCGCACCGGCCCAAGGCACTTGCTGGCGGTGGCTGTTATCACGCTGGGGATGGTGCTTGCGGGGATTGTGGCCCTGCTTGCACTGCTGGTGCTGCCGGTGGTGCTGGCCATCTTCCCTTTGGCCGGACTGAATGCGCTGCTGGTCGAAGTGTCGCGCTGGTCGGTCACGTTCGGACTGGTGGCGTTGTGGTTATGGGTGTTTTACCGCATTGGTCCGGTGCGCAATCGTGGCAGCTATGCCAGCATCAAACCCGGACTTGCGCTTGCGATGATCCTTTGGATTCTGGTGTCAGTCGGGTTTTCCTACTTCCTGTCCAATTTTGGCCGCTACAACGAAGTATACGGATCACTTGGGGCGGTGGTCGCGTTGTTGATGTGGTTCTACCTGTCGGCCTATGTGGTGTTGCTGGGTGGCGTGCTGAACGCCATGATCGACAAGGGGCGCCAGGCCGCGCCGCCCCTTGCGCCTAGCCCCATGTCGGATGAAAACGACCCGCAGGCGACAGGGTAAATATTTCAAACCCGCTTTCCGTCACACCGATCGAATGCTCGAACTGTGCAGACAGCATCTTGTCGCGCGTGATTGCGGTCCAGTCATCGGCCAGAACCACTGTTTCCGCGCGCCCCAGATTGACCATGGGTTCAATGGTAAAGAACATGCCTTCTTGCAGCTTGGGGCCACTTCCCGCGCGCCCGTAATGCAGGACATTGGGCGGGGAATGAAACACCCGCCCCAACCCGTGCCCGCAGAAATCGCGCACCACGGCCATGCGCTGGCTTTCGACATAGGACTGGATGGCATGCCCGATATCGCCAAAGGTATTGCCCGGCCGCACTGCTTCTATGCCAAGCATCAGCGCATCATATGTAACCTGGATCAGCCGTTCGGCCCGCCGTGGCAGTTTGCCCGCCGCATACATGCGCGAAGTGTCCCCGAACCACCCGTCCACAACAACCGTGACATCAATGTTCAGAATGTCGCCATCCTTCAGAACATCATCGCCGCGGCGCTTTTCGGGGTCTTTGGAAATGGTTTCATCCTTGCTCATGGGGATGGGTGCGCCGGGAATGCCGTGGCAGACAACATGGTTGACCGAAATGCAACTGGCGTGCTGATAGCCCCGATAGCCGATTGTCGCAGATGTAGCGCCCGCAGAATTTACCATTTCGGTGATCATTGCATCAATCGCGCCGGTGGTTTGTCCGGGAAAGATATGCTGTGCAATATCGTCCAGTATTTTGGCGGCAAGCTGTCCGGCTTTGTTCATTCCGGCAAAATCTGCCGGTTCATGAATGCGAATGCCATCTTTCGTAACGTGGCCTTTGTGTAACTCGTCCAAGAATGCCTCCGTCGGGACTTGATCTGCTTCAGTTTTGCCTCAATAGCCGGAATGCGATACTCAGGCAATGTCATGCAATTTCTGACGGGATGATTCGTTTAAATATTAAGAGGCAATTCTATGCTAGAAGACGGCGATGCCCAGGGTCAGGCCTTGGGTGAAACAGATCGCGACGCCAGAATTGCCCGCGCTTTCAGCGATGCGCAGAGCCTGCTGCACAGATGTACAGCAGAACACCAGCAGGACACAATCATGACCGCGTTGCGGAAGATCGGTCAGGCGATGGAGGCCGACAGGGCCTATATATTTCGAATCAAAGGGTCTGTTTCTGTCGACAATACGCATGAATGGTGTGCTGATGGCATCCGGCCACTAAAGGCAGAACTGCAAGACCTGCCCTATGAAATGGGTGATCCGTTCTGGCAGGCCTTTCGCGCGTCCAAACAGGCATTCATGCTGGATATCCGCATGATTCCAGTCGGCAGCGCATTCCACGAGTTGCTTGAAGATCATGAGATCAAGTCGCTACTCGCGTCTTCGCTTTGGTGCGATGGCGATATGATCGGCTTTGTCGGGCTGGATTTTGTGCGCGACCACAAGCTGTTTACAGACCTTGAATGCAGCTTGATGCAAGGATTTGCGGCATCTGTCGGGATGGTTCTGAATTTGGCAGAACAAACCAGCGCACTTCAGCGCACGCAATCCGAATTGCGGCTTGAACGCGCGCGCATCGAGGCGATGGTTTTCTCGTTGCCGGAATTGCTTGTTGAAACCGACAGCAACGGCACGATTGTGTCCTTCAACCAAGGCGATCCGCTGGTTTTTGCGTTGAACCCCGACGAGGTGATTGGCCGATCCCCCGATATGGTGTTGCCGCCGGATGTTGCCGCAATCGTGCGCAAGGCCATGAAACAGGTTGATCTTTTTGGCTGGTCGCCAAGCTTCGCCTATACCCTGCCATTTCCATCCGGTGACAAACGCTTTACGCTGACGGCAACCAGACGCCACCATGATGACCCCCACATAACGCATGGCTATCTGTTCATTGTGCGTGACGTCACCGAAAGCTACATGCAGGACAAACAGATACGGCAACTTGGCCGCGTCGCGGAACTGTCCACGAACATTATCATGCTGACCGACAAGAACAGGCATGTGACATGGATGAACCCGGCCAGCGTTGCCCGAACGGGCTATACCTTGAAAACAGCGCAGGGGCTGCGTCCCAGTGACATTCTGCATCTGCGTGACGCAGCCCCGGACCTTGCCCAAACTGTCTGTCACGCGCTGGATAATGGCCAAAGTATAAATGCGGAATTACAGGCGCGCAGCCGTCGCGGCATTTCCTACTGGCTGGACCTGAACGTCCAGCCGTTGCGCAGCCCTGATGGCTATATCCAGGGCTACCTTGTAGTGGGCGTGGATATCACGTCGCATAAACTGGCCGAGGCGCGCGCCCTGCGTGACAAGATCCAGGCAATGGAGATCACCCGCGAAGGAATCGCGATCCTTACCCCTGATGGACGGTTTTCCTATCTGAACTGCGCATTCCGTGCGGTTCTGGGCGTCGCGAGAGAGGTAGATGTATCGGGCTTGACCTGGCATGAACTTGTCGCGCCAGAGCATATCACGAAACTGACAGCTATTTTTTCCGAACTGATGAGCGAAGGATATTGGTCAGGAGAGGTCATGTTGCCGGATCCTGACGGGGGCGATGCATGGTATGATCTGTCCTTATCCGTTCAGGACGATGGCAGTATCTTTGTGCTGGTGCGCAACGTTACCGCGCGACGTCTGGCCGAGGCCGACCGACAGCGATTGCGCGAACAGCTTCAGATTGCGCAAAGCCGACAACTTATGTCGCAACTGGCGGGGGGGCTGGCGCATGATTTCGCCAACATTCTGGCCGCGATCTTGGGCTCGGTCGATATACTGAAACCCAAGGCTGGCCCCGACATGCTGCCCAGTCTGGCGCGCATACACGCAGCAGGTCGACAAGGGCAGGCGCTTGTCGGAAACCTGATGCGGCTGGGCCGAATGAAATCCGCCGCCAGCACTGCCGACCTTCAGGATGTCTTGCGCCAGTCAGTTGAACTGGTCCGGCCCGGATTGGGCAAGGAAATCTCTGTGGTGCTGGACTTTGATGACAAGGCCGCCGCAACACAGGTGGATGCGACTGAAATGATGCAGGTCGTTATCAACCTGATGATGAATGCCGGTGATGCAATCCGGCAAAATGGGACGCAAAGTGGGCAGATTACCTTGCGCATGGCCGCAAAAGACAGTCTTTGCTTTGCGCCTGTTGTCGACATCGGCAAGGTATCTGCGGGAAAACGCTATGTCGTTATCGACATATCAGACACTGGGACCGGCATGACGCCCGAGGTCCGATCTGAAATATTCAAGCCGTATTTCACGACCAAAGGCGCCGGGGGAACAGGCCTAGGGCTGGCAATTGTTGCACATATTGTCACGTCCCGAAACTGGGGACTGCAAGTTGTCGACGCCGCGCAAGGGGGAACCATCATGCGGCTTTACCTGCCTGCCTTGGTGCCCGACAAGACCAATACGCGTGAACCGGTGGAACGTGTCGCACAGCCGCTGGTTGGGCGAAATGTGCTGCTTGTCGATGCAGATGACGGCGTGTTGCAAAGTATGGCCGGAATTCTGTCACTCGCCGGTGCCGAAGTGGCAAGTTGCACAGACCCCCGTGATGCGCTGGATGCCCTGCGCGAAGATCCGCAGGCTTGGGATACTGTTCTGGCAGATCAGAACCTGACACCCATCACCGGACTGGAACTGGCGCGGGAACTCATGGCGATCAACCGCAAGCTGCAAATATACGTTACCGGCACGTCGTTGCCATTGCAATTTGCGAATGACTTCGATAACAAATTGATCACTGCATTAATATCGAAATCCATATCAGGTGCTGAATTAATTGCAGTTCTTACGCGCACGGATCGGACGTAGTGGTGTCCGCGCGCCTTGGGACTTCATCTTATGCGTCTACTGATTGCCGACGACCATGCATTGATTCTTGACATGCTGCAGAATTTTCTGGAGCAAGAAAAAGACATGGAAATCGTAGCGGCAAACGATATGCAGGACGCGATTTCTGCGGTATCGGCGCAACCGGGTTTCGACCTTGCATTACTCGACTATGATATGCCCGGAATGGACAAGCTGGACGGGTTGCGCCGCTTCATGGAAAACAATTCCGCGCCACCTGTTGTCATCCTTTCAGGACATGCGGCGCGCGATGTGGCCCAACGTGCCGTTAGTATGGGTGCGCGCGGGTTCTTGCCAAAATCAATGCCCGCACAATCGCTGCTGCATGCCATCCGGTTCATGGCGCTAGGCGAAAAATATGTTCCGGTGGATTTCTTGTTTTCATCTGATCAGGCTGACGCTTCACCGGCACCTGACGGCCCCTCTGCCACAGCCTTGACCGCGCGTGAACTCGACGTGCTCAAGGCGCTGTGTGACGGCAAGACCAACAAGGAAATTGCCCGTGATCTGGGATTGCGCGAACCAACCATCAAACTGCATGTCAAGACACTCTACCGGCGCCTTGGTGCCAGCAACCGGACACAGGCGGTCATGATCGCCAGATCCTGGGGCATATACTGACACCCCGTTTGTGTTCAAACTGATAGCTTTACAGATTATCCATCTGGTTTTGAACGCGATTTGCTGCTAGTTTCTGAACATAAGCTGCATCAAAGCAGCAATGGCAGGGGCAGACATGAAACGCGCAGCATCGTTGGTCGGGGTTTTTGCGCTCGACTGGAATTCAACAGAAACCGACGGCATTCCCGGACTGAACCCGCAATGGTTGCGTGCAGGCTCATCATGGCGCTGGAGTGGGGATGTGCATTGCCTTGACGGGCGTGCAGATGTCTTGCGCCTTGGCCTTGCGCAGGGCGGGCTGGATATCCACGCCCGCGCGCGCCCTGTGGCTGCCCGGCTTGGTGGCAATTTTCCCCGGTTCGAAGACGCGGCGCCCCCGCCCACCGCCCCTGCGATGGGATTCATGCTGACCGACGGCGTCTCTTTGTTCTGCGCGCGTATTGTTCAGGTGGCGGGGCGTTGGGTTGTCGTGTTTGCCGATGGCATGCCGCCAAAGGGGCAGGTCTTGTATGTGGTCGAAAACACCATTGAACTTGAAAGGCATGCAGCCGACGACACCGCGCAATCACAGCCGCAAGATGTCATTTGCTTTGCGGATGACACGCTGATTGCCACCCCGACAGGGCCGCGCCCCATCCACCAGTTACAGGCAGGCGATCTTGTTTTGACCCAGGATGACGGCCCGCAGCCGGTTATCTGGACAGGAACCAGCCGTGTGTGCGGCATGGCGATGCGCCGCTATCCGCATCTGCGCCCGATCCGGTTGCGTGGCGGTGTGTTGGGCACTGCGCAGCCTGACGAAGAATTGCGCGTCTCGCCCGGGCATCGGCTGGTGATGCGCGGCGCGCGCGCGCGCGCGCTGTTCAATCTGGACGAAGTGTTGGTGCGCGCCCGTGATCTGCTGGATCATGACGGGGTGACACAGGACATGGCGCTGCACGGCGCAACCTATATGCATCTCTTGCTGGAACATCATCAGATCATCTTCGCCAACAACGTGCCGACCGAAAGCTTCCACCCCGCCTTCGCCACGCCCGATCTGTTGCGCCCGCACCGCGCCAGCCTGCGGGCCGTTTTCGCCGGTTTGGACTATGAGGGCGCGGTAAGTTATGGTGAAACCGCGCGCCGCTATCTGGGCACGGCGGAAACTGCGCTGCTTGCCGCATAAGGGCAGCTGCGCGCCACCAATGGCAGTTGACACCCGCCCATGCGCCTGTATAAGCGCGCATCCCCAAGTGACCGGCTTGCGGGTGCTCATTGGTGTTGGTGGCTCCCGCAAGGGACAGCCTGTCTCCCGCTCAGGGAAAGGACAACGCCCTTCACAGGCCCGTCAGGGCCGAATCTGGAAGGAGATCAGCCGTGACCAAACGCACGTCTGCCAAGTATAAAATCGACCGCCGCATGGGCGAAAACATCTGGGGCCGCCCCAAAAGCCCTGTCAATCGCCGCGACTATGGCCCCGGCCAGCACGGCCAGCGCCGCAAAACCAAATTGTCCGATTTCGGCACCCAGCTGCGCGCCAAGCAAAAGCTCAAAGGCTATTATGGCGATCTGACCGAAAAGCAGTTCCGCCGCATCTATGCCGAAGCAGAACGCATCAAGGGCGATACCGGTGAAAACCTGATCGGCCTGCTGGAACGTCGTCTGGACGCCGTGATCTACCGCGCGAAATTCGTCCCGACCGTGTTTGCGGCACGCCAGTTCGTCAATCATGGTCATGTCACCGTGAACGGCCAGCGGGTGAACATTCCCAGCTACCGGATCCGCGAAGGCGACGTGATCGCCATCCGCGACAAATCCAAGCAGCTTGCCATCGTTCTGGAAGCCGTTGCACTGGCCGAACGCGATGTCCCCGATTATCTGGAAGTCGACCATTCCAAAATGACTGCCACTTTCGTGCGCACCCCGTCCTTGGGTGATGTGCCGTATCCGGTCCAGATGGAACCGAACCTTGTGGTCGAATTCTACGCGAAGAACTGATTTCTTCGCGACATCACGCCCGAAAACCCCGCCCTTCCGGCGGGGTTTTTCATTTGCGGGCATGACACCAAACGCGATCTCTAGAGCATATCACGTTCATTCACATTCACGAGACATACTCTAACTTATTGATTTTGCATGTTCGAGAAGCTCAAAACCGGTTCCCACTTTTGAGCAACATACTCTAGCTTTCATTCTGGCTTAAATATCCACAGGGTTTCCAAAGGGGGCGTGCCCCCTTGGCCTTTTGGGAATGGCTTCAGCGCAGGCTGCGCCCTTTGATCACGGCATCGGGGCCAAACCGTGCCCGCAACGCATCGATTGCACGTTCGGCGCGCGCGCGCCCTTCGGCGCCGGGGTCCAGCAGGTCGGGGCTGAACCCCGTACCGCTATCCGCACTCAGATCTGATATCCCCACCCCCAGCAGCCTGAACGGCCCGTTGGTCAATGCCTGTGCCAGCAGTGGCTGCGCCGTGCGGTAAATCACATCAGCCAGATATGTCGGGCCGCGCAAACTGGTGCGCCGCGTCAATATCCGGTGGTCGGCGCGCTTCAGCTTCAGCGTGACCACCACACCTGCCAGCCCCTTGGCCTTGGCACGGCTGGCAACCTGATCCGACAGTCGCCACAAATGCCCCTCCAATACGTCCAAATCCGTCAGGTCGGTGTCAAATGTGGTTTCCTTGGAAATGGATTTCACCGACGGATCGCGGCTGACAGGGCGCGTGTCCTGTCCCCGTGCCAGATGCCACAGCCGCAGCCCCATCGCCCCGAACCGTGCCACCAGATCAGACTGGTCCCACCGCAGCAGGTCGTCAATCGTGGCAATCCCTGCCTGCGCCAGTTGCGCCCGCGTGGCCGTTCCCACGCCCCAGATCATGCCCACGGGTTTGCCGCGCAAAAAGTTTTCCGTGCCAGCGCGCGAAATCACGGCAAACCCGCGCGGCTTGTCCAGATCGGACGCGATCTTGGCCAGAAACTTGTTATGCGACAATCCGACAGACCCTGACAACCGCAACTCCTGTTCCATCCGGCGGATCAGGCGCGCAAGCGACACGGCAGGTGGCGCGCCGTGCAGGCGTGTTGTGCCGGTCAGGTCAAGAAAGGCCTCGTCCAGCGACAGCGGCTCGATGGCGGGTGTCAGGTCTTCCATCATGGCGCGTATTTCACGCGATGCGGCGGCATAGGCGTCAAACCGGGGTTTCACGACAACCGCTTCGGGGCAAAGCTGCAATGCTTTGAACATGGGCATCGCCGATCGCACGCCGTGAATGCGCGCAATGTAGCAGGCCGTCGTGACCACCCCGCGATGACCGCCGCCCACGATCACGGGTTTGTCCTTCAACTCGGGGTTGTCGCGTTTTTCAACACTGGCATAAAACGCATCGCAATCCATATGTGCGATGCTCAGATCCAGCAATTCCGGGTCCGCCACTACGCGCGGCGAATGGCAGGCCGGACAACGCGGGCCTGCATCAAAACGGGTCAGACAATCACGGCATAGCGCAGGCATGACCCGTTATAGCGCAGGACATGCGCACAAGGCCATGACCTTCATGGATGCGCGATTTCGCAATCCATTCCGCGTGCCGACAGGCGCAGGCAGGCGCGTTCCGCTTCGGCTGCGGTCAGGCCCGCGAAACTGGCCTCGAACCGGCCACTGGTCTGGCGAATGCGGCTGATACCGTTGCCAAGGGCTGCGGCCTCGGCCATTTTCACGGTGATGATGCCACGTTCGGCGGCGTTGCGCGATGTGAATTCCCCAAGGGACACACCCCAAAGCCGCCCGCCATCGGACGTGGACACGCGGCTGACAATTTCAGGGGTGGCGGCTGCGCTGGCTTCGCTGACTGCGGCTGTCGCAAGGGCCTGCGTATCGCGGTCGGGCTGTGCCCCCGAACTTGTCAGGATGATCGAGGGGCGCGGCGCAGGTTTCGCGGGTTGTGCGGTGCTGCCGGCCTCGGGTGTGATATTCAGGGCATCCTGGGCCATGATCTGGCCCGCGCCATCGGGTGACGGGGCATAAAGCCCGGCAATATCAAACTGGGAATCTTCCGTGGCGAATTCGGTCAGCAACACGCTTTCTGATGCTCCGATCCAGATCGTTTCGGGCGCTGCGGTGTCGGTTTCACCGTCGTCCGCCTGTGCCTGATCGGCCTGTGCCAGTTGTCGGTCCGCTGCATCAGTTTCGACGCCGGTGTCCGGACGGGCCGGTGGCGCATCGACGAAGTCCATGTCCGCGTCGGGGATGGGCGGGTCAGCCTGATCCAGCGCTGCCAGATCATCGATATGCGCAATGCTGAACCCGGCCGCCTGCGCTGCTGCAAAATCCGGGGCTTCAGCTTGTGCCGCAGCCAGATCGCCGGTCGCGCCGAATTCTTCGGGGCGGGCGGGGGGCGTGACTGTCGGGGTGTCGGGTGCCAGTTCTGCCAGCGCTATTGCGGTGCTGTCTTCATCAGGGGTGGATTGCGCGGCTTCGGCAGGTGTGGCAACCGCAATCTGGGATACAGCCGCTTCCACCCCGTCACGCAAGGCAATCAGCATATCCGGCGCAGGTTCGCTTACAGGGCGGGCCGGTGGGCGCGGGCTTGTGCGCACGGCGGTTTGCAGCCGGATCGTGCGCGCCGATGCGGGTCTGTCGCCGCTGCTTTCGGGTGCCTGGGCAACGGCAACCGCGCCGCGGCCACGATAGCCCGGTGTAGCAGGCGCGCGGGTGGCGACGCGGGCCCCTGCGCGGTTGAACCCGATATCCAGCAATTCCGCGACATGGGCATTGCGCGCAGCCGTTGACGACCCGCCAAACATTGTAGCGATGATATGCTTGCCGCCGCGTTCCGCAGATGCGGTCAGGTTGAACCCCGCCGCACGGGTGTATCCTGTCTTGATTCCGTTCGCGCCTGAATAGGCATCCAGAAAGCGCCGGTTCGTGTTGGGCACGGTGCCTACGCCTGCATGATCGCTGCGGCGCGAGAAGATGTTGAAGTATTGCGGATAGTCAAAATACAGCTGGCGGCCCAGAATGGTCATGTCGCGCGCGGTTGATACATGGCCCGCCTGCGTCAGCCCGTGGGGGTTTCTGAATGTGGTGTTGGACATGCCCATGGCGCGCGCCGTGGCTGTCATACGGTCGGCGAATGCCTCGACCGAACCGGAAATTCCTTCGGCAATGACCACAGCAGCATCATTGGCGGACCGTAAGGCGGCGGCGCGGATCAGGTGGCGCAGGGAAATTTTCTGCCCTTCGCGCAAGCCCAGACACACACAGGTCTGTTGCGTTGCGCGGCGGCTGGTGGTGAACATTGTGTCCAGCGTGACTTCGCCATGTTTCACGGCCTCGAAGGCAATATACAGCGTCATCATCTTGGTCAGGGATGCGGGGTGCAGTTTCGTGTCATGATTGCGCGCAAAAATAACTTCGCCGTTGCGTGCATCCATCACCATCGCGGCATAAGGGGCGGCAAGCGCGGGGGCTGCGACCAAATAGCCGATCAGTAAGATGGAACATACCAAAACGTGACGGTATATCCGCCCGAATCGTGCCTGCATCCGTTTGCCTTTGTTTTTTGCCGCGATTTTTTTGCGGTCTAACTGCTCAACTTCTATGGTAGCACGATGTTGCTTTTCAGAAAAGTATGAAATTTCAATAGGTTTTTACATATACTTAATCTTGCCGAAGGGCAGGTCTTGTGGTGTGCGCGTCGCGGTGCACCAGATTTCGACGACAGGTTTCAATTCAGGGTTGATCGCTGTCAACTTCCGTCGATCCAGCCCACCAGATCGGGCAGTGCGCCAATGCTGGACAAGCTGCGATAACGTGGATGTGTCAGGGGCGGATCGGCATATTCAATTTCCCAGACCAGACCATGCGGGACATAGCCCCCCAGCCCCCGGCAAGAATGGGCGGTATGACATCGGACCGCATGGAATTTCCCACCATCAGCGCGGCTTCGGCCCCGTCCCCGTGGCGGGCGAAAATCCGGGCATAGGCCTGCGGGGTTTTGTTGGACACAATCTCGACTGCGTCAAACATCTCGCCCAGCCCTGATTGCGCCAGTTTGCGTTCCTGATCCAGCAAGTCGCCCTTGGTAATCAGCACCAGCTTATGCGAAGGTGCAAGTGCGGCAATCGTGGCCTCGACTTCGGGCAGCAGTTCGATAGGATGGCGCAGCATGTCCTGTCCGGCGGCCAGCAGTTGCGCAATGACAGATGCGGGGACGCGTTCTTCTGTCACCTCTATCGCGGTTTCGATCATCGACAGGACAAAACCCTTGATCCCGAAGCCGTATTGCCCAAGGTTACGGCGCTCTGCATCCAGCAGGCGGGTCATCAGGGTGTGCTTGTCGGTGTAATCTGCCAGAAGGTTTGCAAAATGCTCCTGTGTCAGCCGAAAGAAGCGTTCATTGTGCCACAATGTGTCATCTGCATCGAAACCAAGTGTTGTGATACGGGTCATCTGGTCCTGTCTGCGGCTTCGGGGCTTTTCTGTGGCCTCAGTTGCGTTATATTACGCAGTAATCGCGCCATCCAGCACTGAAAAGGCCAAAACCCCGAATGCAGCATGTTCCGACCATGACAGACAATGATGAACCGAATGGACCGGACAAAGACGGTGCCGTGGTTACCAAGACACGCACCCGAACCCAGCGCCCGCCCATGTACAAGGTCATGCTGCTGAATGATGACTTCACGCCAATGGAATTTGTTGTGCATGTGCTGGAACGCTTTTTTGGCATGTCGCATGCCATGGCGTTCGACATCATGCTGACGGTGCATAAGAAAGGGGTGGCCGTCGTGGGCGTCTTCTCATATGAGGTGGCGGAAACCAAGGTTGCGCAGGTCATGGATTTTGCGCGCCGTCATCAACACCCGCTGCAATGCACGCTGGAAAAGGAATAGGCGCCGCGCGCCCATGACATATACCCCCCCTGTCCTTGCCGCTGATCCGGCCCCGCGCCATGCGCGCCTGACCCTTGCCATGGCCGAAGGTCTGGTGCTGCCTGACAGGCCGGTTGCTGTGCTGCGCCCGCGCGCGGGCGAACGGTTTGACCCGCTGGAGATGTCCCGCCTGCACATGGCGCAGGGTTTCCGCCCCGACCATGATGCGCTTGTGGCTGCTGGCTATGATGTGGCGGTTGCCGCGCGCCCTGCGCCTGCCGCTCTGGTCTGCCTGCCACGGTCCAAGGCCGAAGCCTTCGGGCTGATTGCGCAGGCGGCTGGCCAGCTTGGCGCGGAACTGGTGCTTGTGGACGGGCAGAAAACCGATGGCATTGATTCGGTGTTCAAAGCGCTGCGCGCGCGTGTGGATGTTTCCGGCGTGGTGTCAAAGGCGCATGGAAAATTGTTTTGGTTCGACCCGCGCGGCGTGGACCTGTCCGATCTGGAATTCCGCCCAATCACTGTTTCCGATGCCGCTCTGGGGCAGTTCCAGACAGTGGCGGGGGTGTTTTCGGCTGACGGCGTTGACCCCGCATCGCAGATGCTGGCGCAGGCGCTGCCCGATGAGTTGCCCGCAACGCTGGCGGATTTGGGCGCGGGATGGGGTTATCTGTCTGCGGCGGCCCTGTCGCGCATGGGTGTGCAGACCCTGCACCTGATAGAAGCGGATACTACAGCGCTGGATCTGGCGCGGCGCAACATCACCGACGCGCGTGCGCAATTTCACTGGGCCGATGCGACACAGATTGCGCTGCCGGGGCGTGTGGATGGTGTGGTGATGAACCCGCCCTTTCACACAGGCCGCATTGCGCAGCCGGAACTGGGATTGGCGTTTATTGCAGCAGCCGCGCGCATTCTTGCCCCGCGCGGGCGGTTGTGGATGGTTGCGAATCGGCATTTGCCTTATGAAGGGGCGTTGGCGGCTGCGTTCATGCAGGTCGAGATTGTGGTGGAAAACGGCGCGTTCCGTGTCTGGCAGGCAACCGCACCAAAGCGCACCGGCGCAGGCAAGGGCGCGGGCATTGTAACCCGCCGCCGACGTTAACAAAGGCACATAGTATGAGCTATTCCATCGCGGGCAAGACAGCAATCATCACCGGCGCAGCCAATGGCGTGGGGCTGGCAATTGCACATCATTTCGTGGGGCAGGGGGCACGCGTTGTTCTGGCCGACCGTGATGAAGTCAAACTGAAAGCCGAAATCGCCAAGATGTCGGGGTCGGATGAGCACGCGATTTTCTTTGCGGGGGATTTGCGCGAGCGCCTGACGCTGGCCAACCTGATTTCGGCCACGGTCGATGCGTTCGACAAGGTGGATATTCTGGTCAATGCAACACGCCAATGCGCCCCTTCCGACCCGCTGGACGACCAAAGCGACGCGGTCGAGCAATCCTTGCAGCAGAATCTTCTGGCCAGCCTGAAACTTAGCCAACTGGTCGCAAAGCGCATGTTGACCCAGGCCGAAGCCGATGACGGGGCCGCAGGCAGCGGGCGCCACGCGATAGGGTCCATCATCAACCTGTCATCCATTGCTGCGCGCCGTTCACAGCCGGAACTGATGGCCTATTCGATTGCCAGCGCGGCACTGGACCAGATGACACGCGCCATGGCGGTTGCCTTGGCCGGCAAGCGTATTCGCGTGAACGGTGTTGCCCTTGGCAGTGTCATGAGTGCGCATCTGAAAGAGATGATGAACGCCAATGAAGATTATCGCGAACGGATTGTGCAGCAAACCCCGATGCGGCGTATCGGTGCCGCATCCGAGGCGGCAGAGGCCGTGCAGTTCCTTGCATCCGACGCGGCCGCCTTCATGACCGGCCAGATCATTACGATTGATGGCGGGCGCACGCTGATGGACCCGGTTTCGGTTCCCGCACATTGACGAAAGTCCTGTGCCAGCGCCCATTGGTGGCGCTTTCTGGTCCTTTTGCGGTCATTCGCGCTTGGATAAAGCCCGCGCCAGCGGTGGGCCGGGGGCTGCCGATCCGACATTGGTAAAGTTCACTTTATGTCGGCTGCATACTTCCAAGATCAAAGGCTTGGACTACCATCAGCCAAATCGGCAGGCCGCGGGACGGCCCACCGATGGTGCGGCGGCCTGCGGCCTTGATTCCGCACCTTTGGGTGTCCCCGTCAGGCCAAATGTCACGCTAGGGCAACCGACAGGCTGACACGCGATCGGCGGTCTGAATAACCAGGTCCCGCGCGCGTCTGGCGCAACTGCGCCAAGCGCGCCTGTTCAGCGTGCCGGTCAATCGCTTCGCGCGATTCCGACCGTGGGCGCTGAATGGACTGCGTGCAAAACAGCACGGGTTCACGGGGCCATGCACACAGGCTTATGCGTGTCTTGCCTTCTTGCGCTGGCAAAATGCGAAAGCCTTTTTCAAGCGCGGTTTCCACATCGGCAATCTGTTCATCGACGGCGCGCAAATCTGACTGTGCGGCGCGCACGCACCTGTCCTGCGGTGTGCTGCATGCGGCAATCAGTGCCGGGACGGCCAAAATCAGGATCAGATTGCGCATGGTTCCTGTCTCCCCGCATCGGCGGGCGCATGCATTTGCGCCCCTTTCCAGCCTGTCACCGCGGCGAGCGTTTGGCAAGGATGCGCTGCAATGTCCGGCGGTGCATGCTTAGCCTGCGCGCGGTCTCCGAGACGTTGCGGTCGCATTGCTCATACACGCGCTGGATATGTTCCCAGCGCACACGGTCGGCGGACATGGGGTTGTCGGGTATGTCGGGCAATTCGTCATCCGGCATGGCCAGCAGGGCGCGCAACACGTCATTGGCGTCGGCGGGTTTCGACAGGTAATCGGTTGCGCCAATCTTGACGGCGGCCACTGCCGTGGCAATCGCACCGTAGCCTGTCAGCACAACCACACGCACATCGTCGCGTGCAGCGCGCAGGGCTTCGACCACATCCAGCCCGTTCCCGTCTTCCAGCCGCAGATCAACCACGGCATAGGCGGGGGGGCGGGCCTTCGCGATGACCTTGCCTGCGATAACTGATGTCGCGGTTTCCACCTGAAAGCCGCGTTTTTCCATTGCCCGCGACAGGCGCTTCAAAAACACTTCATCATCATCAACCAACAGTAGTGTTGGATCCGGCCCAAGGTCAATTTTCGCGCTATCTTCCATTTTCACACCCGCTTTCCTGTCACTGACATTTAGGGCGCGATGTGGCAAAGGTCAATTTCATCAGCAGCTGTTACGCATTGTCAATGAAACAGGCCAGCGTATCGGCCACCTGTTCGGGGGTCTGGTCGCGGCGGATGATGTCGACAAACCCGTGTTCGGGCAGCATCAGGTAGCTGAAGGTCGAATGATCGATCAAAAAGAAATCATCATCGCTTTCCTGTGCGGCATAATACACGCGGTAGGCGCGTGCGGCGTTGCGAATCTGTTCTTCGGTGCCTGTCAGGCCAATCATGTCGGGATGCATGAAGCGCACGAATTCGGCCAGCAGTTCCTGCGTGTCGCGCTGGTGGTCCACGGATACGAACACCGGTGTCACATCATAGCCGCGTTCCGTCAGCAGATCGACCGCCTGCGCATTGCGTGCTGTGTCCAGCGGGCAGACATCGGGGCAGAATGTATAGCCGAAATACAGCAGGACCGGACGATCCGCGAAATCCGCATCGGTGACCGTGCGCCCTGTGTGGTCAACCAGTTCGAACGGCCCACCTATGGACCCCGCGCCCCCCGCAATCGACGTTTCGCGGCATTGTCCCAGACCGGCCTGATCCGACCCTGTCAGAACCATATAGCCAAGCCCCCCAAGAAGGGCGGCAATCAGTCCGGCGGCAATAAGTGAATAAAGGCGAATCATCGCACCCTCTCCAGCTTGGGGATATGGCGTCTTGATGCCGGAATGCGCGCGGCCTAACAATCCCTTATCCCGCAAGTGTGACATCAAGCCCCGCCGACCAGAAGGAACCACCCCATGCAACCGTCCACATTCGGCGAAATCAGTCAGGAGAATCGCGGTGAATGGGTGCGGCTGCGCACATTGACCTATGTGCGCGCCCTTGCGCTTGCAGGGCAGGTGGTGGCGTTCCTGTTGGCGGTTGTGGTCTTTGAGTTGCGGTTTGATATGGGGTTGGTCGCGCTGGTTATTGCTGCTGCGGCTGTGTCGATTCTGCTGTCGCTGTTTTTGTTCCCGCCCACCAAACGCCTGTCGGATGTCGAAGCGTCGCTGACATTCCTGTTTGATATCGCGCAACTGGGGTGCCTGCTTTATCTTACTGGGGGCATTACCAACCCGTTTGCGCTGTTGATCATGGCCCCCGTCGCCATTTCTGCGATGGCGCTGCAACCACGTTCCACCATGATGCTTGCGCTTGTGGCCATCGCGCTGATCTCTCTGGTCAGTGTGGCGTATCAGCCGCTGCGCTTCTCGGATGGCACCATTCTTGTTGTGCCCCAGATCCTGAGCTTCGGGTTCTGGGCCGCGATTGTCATAGGTGTCGTGTTTCAGGCATTTTACGCGCACCGTGTCGCCGCCGAGTCGGAGTCGATGGCGGATGCCTTGCTGGCGGCACAAATGGCGCTGTCGCGCGAACAGAAACTGACCGATCTGGGCGGCGTTGTGGCCGCCACCGCGCATGAGCTGGGCACGCCATTGGCAACGATCAAGCTGGTCAGTTCCGAACTGGCCGACGAGCTGGCAGACCGGCCCGACTTGTTGGATGATGTGCGCCTGCTGGCCAGCGAGGTGGATCGTTGCCGCGATATTTTGCGCGCCATGGGCCGCAGCGGCAAGGATGATACCCATATGCACCGCGCGCCGCTGGAAGCGGTCCTGCGTGAAGCCGCCGACCCCCATTGCGGGCGCGGCAAGCAGGTGCATTTCCTGCTGACACCGGAAGGGGGCGCGCCTGACGGCCAGCCGCAGTTCCTGCGCCGTCCCGAAATCATCCATGGGTTGCGCAACCTTATTCAGAACGCGGTTGATTTTGCGCAATCCGAAGTGTGGGTTGATGCGCGCTGGACGCCCCAAGCCCTGACGTTGCGCATCATTGATGATGGCGCGGGTTTTTCGCCGCAGGTTCTGGCCAGCATAGGCGAACCGTTCATCGGTCGCAGGCGCGATCCGTCCCGCACCAGGCGGCGGCCGGGCTATGATGGTATGGGGTTGGGCACCTTTATTGCCAAGACATTGCTGGAACGCACCGGCGCCAGGCTGGATTTCATGAATTGTGACGGATCTGTCAAAACCTTGCCGCAGGCGCCGGAACTGCATGGCGCGCTAGTAGAAATTCGCTGGCCGCTGGCCGCGATTGCCGCTGATGTGTCGCAAGGGCTGGGGCCGAACCCTTCTATGTCGGCGTAGACGCGCGCGCCCGAATGGCTTGACTTACAGCCCGTGTGTGCATAAACGGACAGGTGATTCCGGAAGTATGAATGCTTCCGGTCTTTGCCTGTGGGCAAAGATCGCCATCCGCCAGCGCGTTGCGCCCGTGGGTGCAATCGTGCTTTGTGGCCCGTTGTGCCGGAATAATATGGCCTGCGGGCCGGTTTGATACGGCCCTTCACGGGCATTTGGTTGCAGCCCCTTCGGGGCAAGGAGATGACGCGCATGTTCGAGAATCTGTCCGAACGCCTGTCCGGGGTCTTTGATCGCCTGACAAAACAGGGCGCGTTGTCCGAAGATGATGTGCGCGCAGCCCTGCGCGAAGTGCGCGTCGCCCTGCTGGAAGCCGATGTCTCGCTTTCTGTGACCCGCGATTTCATCAAGCGCGTGCAGAAAAAGGCAACCGGCGCGTCGGTCACCAAATCGGTGACACCGGGTCAGCAGGTGGTCAAGATCGTCCATGACGAACTGATCGCGATGCTGGAAGGCGAAGAAGATATTGGTGCGCTGAAAATCGACAACCCGCCTGCGCCGGTTCTGATGGTGGGTTTGCAGGGGTCGGGGAAAACCACGACCACCGCGAAACTGGCCCGCCGCCTGACCGAACGCGAAGGCAAGCGCGTGCTGATGGCCAGCCTTGACACCAACCGCCCTGCGGCAATGGAACAACTCGCTATCCTTGGCACCCAGATCGGCGTTGATACACTGCCCATCGTCAAGGGGCAGTCGGCGGTTGAAATTGCCAAACGTGCGAAACAACAGGCCACGCTGGGCGGCTATGACGTGTTCTTGCTGGATACCGCAGGGCGGCTGCATATCGATGATGCGCTGATGGACGAAGTGCAAGCCGTGCGCGATGTCGCCAACCCGCGCGAAACGCTGCTGGTTGTTGATGGCCTGACCGGTCAGGACGCGGTCAATGTGGCTGCCGAATTCGATGGCAAGCTGGGCGTGACCGGCGTTGTGCTGACACGGATGGACGGCGACGGGCGCGGCGGTGCGGCATTGTCGATGCGCGCGGTCACCGGCAAGCCCATCCGCTTTGTGGGTCTGGGTGAAAAGACCGACGCGCTGGAAGTGTTCGACCCCAAGCGCGTGGCGGGCCGTATCCTTGGCATGGGCGACATCGTGGCCCTTGTGGAAAAAGCGCAGGAAGTGCTGGAGGTCGAGCAGGCCGAACGCATGATGAAGCGCTTCCAGAAGGGTATGTTCAACATGAACGACCTGAAAATGCAGCTGGAACAGATGCTGAAAATGGGCGGCATGCAGGGTGTGATGGGCATGATGCCGGGGATGGGCAAAATGTCCAAGGCCGCCGAAGCGGCAGGCTTTGACGATTCCATGCTGAAACGCCAGATTGCGCTGGTCAATTCCATGACCAAGAAGGAACGCGCCAACCCCGCAATCCTGCAAGCCAGCCGCAAGAAACGCATTGCCGCAGGCGCGGGGCTTGAAGTGTCGGACCTGAACAAACTGCTGAAGCAACACCGCCAGATGGCCGACATGATGAAAACCATGGGCAAGAAGGGCATGCTGAAACAGGCCATGGCAGGCATGATGGGCAAAGGCAAAGGCGCGGATGCCATGCCGGACCCCGCCCAGATGGACCCGAAGCTGATGCAACAGGCCGCGCGGCAACTGGGCGGCATGCCCGGAATGGGCGGCGGCGGCGGTGGTCTGCCCGGTGGGCTGTCAGGGATGTTCAAGAAGAAATGACACCCGCATTGGCCCATACCCCCGTTCTGGAAACCGCGCGACTGGTGTTGCGCGCGCCTGTGGCCGCAGACTGGCCCGTCTGGCGCGAGTTCATGGCGTCAGACCGTGCGCAATTCGTCAATGCGCTGGCGCGCGATGACGGCGCTGCTTGGCGGGCATTTGGCCATTTCATCGGGCATTGGGTGCTGCATGGGTTTGGCCAGTTCGTCATCACCGACCGGCAATCCGGCGCGGTCCTCGGGTCGGCGGGGCCGTGGTTTCCGTTGGGCTGGCCAGAGAGGGAGCTTGGCTGGTTGCTGTGGACCCCGCAGGCCGAGGGCAAGGGCTATGCCTTTGAAGCGGTCAGCGCCATTCGCGATCATGTGCAGGATCATCTGGGGTGGGATACCGCTGTCAGCTACATCGCGCCCGACAATCTGCGCAGCCTTGCCCTGGCACAACGGCTGGGATGCGTGCATGACAAAACGGCCGAGGCCCCCGGTGGACTGGCGACAGTTCAGGTCTGGCGGCATCCGGTCACGCGCACGGATAATGACGGCAACGTAGAGGCCTATGCATGAGTGACCACGTTCAACGCGCCGCAGACCTTCTGGCCAGCCATCGCGACAGTATTGACCGGCTGGACGCGATTTTGGTCTACACGCTGGGCGAGCGGTTCAAGCACACGCAGGCTGTTGGCCGATTGAAGGCGCAGCACGATCTTCCCCCGTCCGACCCTGCGCGCGAAGAGCGCCAGATAGAGCGGCTGGAATGGTTGGCCAAAGAGGCCGATCTCGACCCGGAATTCGCCAAGAAATTCCTGAATTTCATCATCTCGGAGGTGATCCGTCACCACGAGGGAATGCAACGCTGACACTGAATTTGCGGGATTTTCCCGCGACTGCCTACTCATAAGGAGAAACTGACATGGCAACGAAGATCCGTCTGGCCCGTGGTGGGTCCAAAAAGCGCCCTCATTACGCGATTGTCGCGTCCGATTCGCGCATGCCGCGCGATGGCCGCTTTCTGGAAAAGCTGGGCACCTATAACCCGCTGCTGCCCAAAGACAGCGAAGACCGCATCAAGATGGACCTTGATCGCGTAAAGCATTGGCTGGATCAGGGCGCACAGCCCACCGACCGCGTCGCGCGCTTTCTGGAAGCTGCTGGCGTGCGCGAAAAAGCGACCCGCGCCAACATGAAAAAAGCGCAGCCCGGCAAGAAAGCGCTGGAGCGTGCTGCCGAAAAAGCCGCCAAGACTGAAGAAGCTGCGGCTGAATAATCCGTGACAGAAAAGGGGGGGCTTGCGGCCCCCCTTATTGCCCGCGATGCGGGCAATTCCCCCCCCGCAAGTATTTTTGGCAAGATGATAGCAACATGAGCAAAGCGCGAATCTGTGTCGGGGCGATCATGGGCGCCTATGGGGTGCGCGGCGAGGTGCGGCTGAAAAGCTTTTGTGCCGATCCCCGCGCGATTGGCGATTACGGCCCGCTTTGGTCCGAAGATGGCGCGCGACAGTTTACATTGACCCTTGGCGCACAGGTGGCCCAAGGATTTGCCGCGCGTCTGGGCGGGGTGAACAGCCGTGATGCTGCCGACGCGTTGCGCGGTGTGCGTTTGTTCGTGGACCGTGATCGTCTGGCGAATTTGCCCGATGACGAATTTTACCACGCTGACCTGATTGGCATGCAGGTGTTTGACACCGGCGGCGCGGAACTGGGCCGCGTGAAGGCCGTGCTGAACCATGGCGCGTCTGATTTGTTGGAAATTGTTGCACCGGGGCGCAAGGGCGCCATTCTTTTGCCGTTTACACAAACGGCCGTGCCGACTGTGGATCTGGCAAGCCGCCGGATCATCGCCGACCCGCCCGAAGGATTGCTGGAATGACCGACCGGCCGAGGCGCGCGGCAGGCCGGATTGCGGTGACGCCGTCGCTTAGCCCGCGCGATCTGGATGCGCCGCGCCCTTTGGCGCAGGCATGGCAGGCGCGCATCATCACCCTGTTCCCCGAAGCGTTCCCCGGTGTGCTGGGCCTGTCATTGACGGGCAAGGCGCTGAAAGCGGGGCTTTGGGGGCTGGATACCATTGATTTGCGCCTGTTTGGCGATGGCAAGCACCGAAATGTTGATGACACGCCAGCGGGCGGCGGTGCGGGCATGGTATTGCGCGCCGATGTTCTGGGGCGCGCGATCAACATGGCGCAGCGCGGGCGTGGTGACGGCCCGCTTGTGTATCTGTCCCCGCGCGGTGTGCCCTTCACGCAGTCCACAGCGCGGCGTTGGGCGGGCGGCGCTGGCGTGACGCTGATTTGCGGGCGGTTTGAAGGGATTGACCAGCGCGTGATCGATCATTTCGGCATAGAGGAAGTCAGCCTTGGCGATTTTGTCCTGACCGGCGGTGAACTTGCCGCGCAGGCCATGATTGACGCCACAGTGCGCCTGTTGCCTGATGTTCTGGGCAACGCCGAATCGGTCGAGGAAGAAAGTTTTGCGCGCGGTTTGCTGGAGCACCCGCACTACACCCGCCCCGCTGAATGGCAGGGGCGCAGTATCCCGCCAGTCTTGCTGTCTGGCAACCATGCCGAGATTTCGCGCTGGCGTCAAAGCCAGTCAGAACAGTTGACGCAGGCACGCAGGCCGGATTTATGGGCCGAATGGCTGTCGCGCCAGCGTGACGGGAATGGGCGTTAGAGCATATCACGTTCATTCGCATTCACGAGACATGCTCTAACTTATTGATTTCGCATGTTCGAGAAGCTCAAAACCGGTTCCCACTTTTGAGCAACACGCTCTAAATGATGCTCGCGCGGTTGGCGGGTATGGCCTGAAGGCACGTTCGCGCTGGGATAAAGCCCGCGCCATCGGTGGGCCGGGGTCTGCCGATCCGACGCCAGTGAAGTTCACTTTATGCAGGCTGCATATTCCGACACCAAAGGCCTGGACTGACATCAGAGTAATCGGCAGGCCGCGGGACGGCCAGACCGATGGCGTGGGCCAGCTGCGCCCTTGATTCCGCGCCTTGGGTTTCAGCTTCAGGCCCGCATCTGCCACGCGACACATGCATCGGGACGCTTACAGCGCGATATGCGGCTGGGATTTCGTCAGGTCATCCAGCGCGCGCAACTGGCCGATAAGCGCGGCCATTTTGTCCACCGGGATCATGTTCGGCCCATCTGATGGCGCGTTGTCGGGGTCTTCATGGGTTTCGATGAACAGCGCCGACACCCCCACTGCAACCGCCGCCCGCGCCAGAACGGGTGCGAATTCGCGCTGCCCGCCGGATGTTGTGCCTTGCCCGCCGGGTTGTTGCACCGAATGGGTGGCATCAAACACCACCGGATAGCCGGTTTGCGCCATTGTGGGCAGGCCGCGAAAGTCGCTGACAAGCGTGTTATACCCGAAGGACGTGCCACGGTCGCACAACATGATGCGCGTGTTTCCGGTGGATGCGATCTTGGCTGCGACATTGCCCATGTCCCAGGGGGCCAGAAACTGCCCTTTCTTGACATTGATGGCAGCGCCGGTTTCGCCTGCGGCCAGCAGCAGGTCGGTCTGACGGCACAGAAACGCGGGTATTTGCAGCACGTCGCACACTTGCGCGGCAGGCGCGCATTGGCGCGCGTCATGTACATCTGTCAGCACCGGCACGCCGAATTCACGTTTGATCTGGTCCAGAATGCGCAGCCCTTCATCCATGCCCAGCCCGCGCTGGGTGCCGATGGATGACCGGTTTGCCTTGTCATAGCTGGCCTTGAAGATAAAGCGCGTGGCCGTGGGGGCGCAGGCTGCCGCAATGCGTTCGGCCATCATGCGCGCGTGATCCAGACTTTCAAGCTGGCAGGGGCCCGTGATCAGGGCGAAGGGGTGTGTGCCGCCTATGCTGATATCACCGATCTGGATGGGGGTTGTTTCGATCATGGTGCCTCCTGCAATGCAGATTCTATCCGTGCCACGTCCATGGGGTTGTTCAACTCCCAAAATACCCGCCCGCGCGCGTCCACTTCGACACAGCGCACTGGAATGCCCCCATAAAGAAAGCGCAGTTGTTCCAGCCCTTCCAGAGCCTCCAGCGCGCTTGGGGGTGTGGCTGCGTATTTTGCCAGCGCTGCCGGGCGGTAGGCATAGACACCCACATGATGAAACACTGGAATCGGATCGGGCAATTTGCCCGCATCAATGAAAGGCAGAACTTCCTTGGAGAAATAAAGCGCGTTCATATTCTGGTCAAAGACCGCCGTGGTGCCGCCAACACGCCCGTTGCGCCGGTCGTCGATGAAATTTTCATAGGTCTGGCGGTCGCAGCGCAGCACGGGCGTTGCCATGCCCACGGACGGGTCTGCCTGCATGGCGTCGATCAGGGCCTCGACAAACCATGGCGGTGTCAGCGGCGCGTCACCTTGCAGGTTGATGACCAGATCGGGGGCCATGGCCAGCCGTGCCAGCGCATCGGCGCAGCGTGCTGTGCCATTTTCACAGCTTTCGGATGTCATGACAACATCGGCGCCGAAACCGCGCGCGGCATCTGCGATGCGGTCATCATCGGTGGCAACATACACGGCATCCACGCCGCGCACCTGAAGGGCTGCTTCCCAACTCATCTGGATCAGGGATTTGCTGGACCCGTCGCGCTGGCGAAGTGCCACCAGCGGTTTGCCGGGGTAACGGGTGGACGCATAGCGTGCCGGAATAAACAAAACGGTTTTCACATGACCCCCGCGCGTAAAAAATCGTGGATATGAACAATGCCTATGGGTGTGTTCTGCGCCGTGACCACCAGCAACACGCTGATCTTGCGCGCATTCATCAGGGCCAGCGCTTCGGCGGCCAGCATGTCGGGCTGCACGGTCACGGGGCTTGGGTTGGCGACATCTGCGGGCCGCACACTCATCAAACTGTCCATGTTGCGGCGCAAATCGCCATCTGTCATGACGCCGATGATGCGCGTGCCATCCATCAGCACGGCCACGCCGAACCCTTTGGATGTCATGGTCAGCAGTGCTGTCTGCATATCCGTGCTGTGGTCCAGCAGCGGCAGCGAGTCGCCTTCATGCATGAAATCAGCCACGGTTTTCAGCTGTGCGCCCAGCTTGCCACCGGGATGATACAGGCGGAAATCTTCGGGCATGAACCCGCGCACTTCCATCAGGGCCACGGCCAGCGCATCGCCCAGCGCAAGTGTCAGCGTGGTGGAGGTGGTGGGGGCCATGCCGATGGGGCAGGCTTCGGGCAGTTGCGGCAATGTCAGGCGGTAGGTCGCGGCCTTCATCAGCGTGCTGTCCGGGCGTGAGGAAATGCCCATCATGGGAATTGAAAAGCGCTTGATGTGAAACAGCATGTCGCGCAGTTCGGTGGTTTCGCCGGAATTGGAAATCAGCAGGCAGATGTCGTCATTGGTGACCATACCCAGATCGCCATGACTGGCCTCGGCGCAATGGACAAAGAAGGCGGGTGTGCCCGTTGATGCAAGCGTGGCCGCGATTTTGCGGCCGATATGGCCGGATTTGCCGATTCCCGACACAATGACACGGCCCTTGATGTTCAGGATGTGGTGAATTGCGGGTTCCAGATCGGCGGGCAGGTTATGTGACAGGTAATCCAGCGCGCGCGCTTCAACCGCGACGGTTTCGGCAGCCGCCTTGCGGATAACGTCAGGGGCCTCGTCCGGGCCGGGGGCGGTGCTTGAAATATGTGCCATCTTGTGGCCTTTCGCGTCATTCATGCCGTATCAGCGCATGTTTGGTTTGTTTCAGATTGTGGGCCTGACGACAAGCCATGTCCACCCCGCGCTATAGCGGGCCGCTTTGGAACAGTTGCACTTTCAGCCCGCCATGGGGAATGGGGGGGCCGGGTTGCAGGTTCAGGCCGGTTGCATGGGCCAGTTTGCGTTCTGACGTGACAAGGCCCAGCCGCCAGCCAGTGAAGTGTTCACGCAGGATCTGGCCCAGCGTGGCATATAGCCCGAACAGTTTGGCCGCGTTGCCGATACGCCCGCCATAGGGCGGGTTGACCATGATCAGACCGGGCGCAGTGCCTGGCCGCGTCAGCGCACTGATGGGCTGGCAGGCAAACGCAGTGCAGTCCTGCACGCCCGCGCGGGCCGCATTGTCGCGGGCGTTCTGGACACCGCCCTGATCGCGGTCGAAGCCGAAGAACTGCAAGGGCGGGGGTTCGGGGGTGTGCTGGCGCATCTGCGCCCATGCGCGCGCGTCAAAACTGGCAAACCGTTCGAAGGCAAAAGCGCGCGTGCGACCGGGCGGCAGGTTAGCTGCGCGTTCCGCCGCTTCCAGAATGAACGTGCCTGAACCGCACATGGGGTCGATCACGGGTTGGGTGCCGTCAAACCCCATCTGGTGCAGGAAGGCCGCGGCCATTGTTTCGCGCAAGGGCGCCTTGCCTGTGGCCAGTTTATGGCCGCGTTTGTGCAGCCCCTCGCCAGAGGTGTCCAGCGAGATGGTGACCATGTCATCATCAATGCGGATCATCACGCGCAGATCGGCATCTGCGGTGACCGGCGCGCCAAGGGTTTCGGTGATTGCGGTCGCAATGCGCTGCGCTGCGGCTTTCTGGTGGTAGATGCGCGAGCGGGTGCAGGTGACATCAATGCGCAGCGGTGTGTCAGGGCGCAGGAATTCGGCCCACGGAAATTTGCGCGCGCGCTTGTCCAGTTGCGCCAGATGCAGGGCGCGAAACTGGCCTATGCGCACCAGAACGCGGCTGGCGCTGCGCAGCCACAGGTTTGCGCGCCAGATGTCTTGCCATGTGCCTGTCGCCTCTACCCCGCCGGGGACAGGTTCGGGCGTGTGCAGCCCAAGGCTTCGGGCTTCGTGAACCACAACAGGTTCAAGTCCCGGCAGGCAGGCAAGAAACAGGGGGAAGGATGTGTTTTCCATGGCTGTCGCATAGGGGGAATTGCGTGTCTGTGCCAGAAGAAAAAAGGACTGCGCCCGCCCAGCGTGGCCCACCCGCCCGCCCCCGCGCACCGCTTACGCGGCGCGCTTGCCACACTGGCCGGGCGCAAGTTGGGTCGGTGCAGAATGGTCCCCGTCAGTTGGCGGCGAACTGGTCCATCTTGCGCGCAAGTTTCACGTCCAGATCGGTGACACCGCCCGCGTCATGGGTTGTCAGCACCACCGTCACATGTTTGTAGACATTGGACCATTCGGGGTGGTGATCCATTTTTTCGGCGTGAATGGCGCAGCGTGTCATCCAGCCGAACGCTTCGGTGAAATCGGCAAAGGTGAATTTCTTTTCAATCGCATCGCGCCCGTCCGTCTTTTGCCAGCCATTTGCCAAAAGCGCGTCGAGTTCCTTGGTGTCGGTCAGCTTTACAGCCATTTGGTATGCCCTCGTATGTCAGGTCTGTTTTCGAAACGGCGCATGGTCGCGCAGGATGTCCATCTCGTTCGTGATGGCCTGTGTTTCATCTGTCAGATAGCGCGCCACGGCCTTGTGAAACCCCGGTTGCGGGAAATAATGCAACGAATGGACGCGCGACGGCATATAGCCGCGCGCCAGCTTGTGAATGCCTTGCGCGCCCGCTTCCACCCTGTGCAGGCCATGGGCAATGGCAAAGTCCATCGCCTGATAATAGCACAGTTCAAAATGCAGGCAGGGGTGGTCTTCGATACAGCCCCAATAGCGCCCGTAAAGACCCTCGCGGCCAATGAAATTCAGCGCACCTGCAACGGGCTGGCCATCCTGTTCGGCCAGCACCAGCAGAATATCATCGCGCATCGTTTCATGGATATGGTCGAAAAACGCCCGTGTCAGATAGGGCGTGCCCCATTTGCGCGCGCCTGTGTCCTGATAAAAGGTCCAGAAGGCATCCCAATGCGCGGGCTGGATATCTGCGCCCGTATACTGGCGGATTTCGCCGCCAAAGCTCTGCGCCTGCGCGCGTTCCTTGCGGATGGTCTTGCGCTTGCGCGAAGACAGATCGGCCAGAAAATCACTGAAGCTGGCATAGCCGCGATTTTCCCAGTGGAACTGTTCGGTGACGCGGGGTAGAAAGCCAAGTTCCGCGCCCTGTGCGGCCTCCTCTTCGGTGCAGAATGTGACATGCGCCGATGACAATGCGTTGTCGCGCGCAATTTGGGCCAGCGCCTGCAACAGCGCGGCACCGCCCGCATCCCCCATATCGGGCGCACACAACAGCCGCCGCCCTGTGGCCGGTGTGAATGGCACTGCGATTTGCAGCTTCGGGTAATACCCGCCGCCTGCGCGCCCATAGGCCTGCGCGAATGCGTGGTCGAAGATATATTCGCCCTGCGAATGCGATTTCACATACATGGGTGCGGCCGCAACCAACTGGCTGCCGCTTTGCACGATCAGGTGACGGGGTTCCCACCCCGCAGCTGCACCGACAGACCCCGATGTTTCCAGTGCGCGCAGAAAACGATGTGTCGTAAACGGATCGAACGGGCGGCCAGAGGCCGCTTCCGGACACGCGCAGGCATCCCAATCCTGCGGGCTGACATGCCCCAGATCAGGAACCAGCGTGACCGAAAGCGCGCCCCCGTCCATGGATCAGATCGCGGCCAGCAGCGCCTCGCCACCCGATACGTCGCAGGTGCCGGGGCTTTCTTCGGTGTGCAGCACGCTGACCTTGCCATCCTCGACCAGCATGGCATAGCGTTTCGACCGGCCCATCAGCCCGACAGGCGGCGCGTCGAAATCCATGCCGATGGCTTTCGTGAAGGCACCGGTGCCATCTGCCAGCAGGGTCAGGCCCGCCTCGGTCGCGCCGGTAGCCTCGCCCCATGCCTTCATCACGAACGGGTCATTGACGGCAATGCAGATAATCTCGTCCACGCCCTTGGCGGCAAAATCATCCTTGGTGCGGATGAAGCTTGGCACATGCGCGGAATGGCAGGTGGGCGTGAATGCGCCCGGCACCGCGAAAATTGCAACCTTGCGGCCTTTGGTCAGGCCCGACAGGTCAATCTGCTCCGGCCCTTCCGCGCCAATACGGCTGAATGTGGCGTCGGGCAGGGTGTCGCCGGTGGTGATTGCCATTATATACGCTCCTCGTTGTGTTGTGGTTGGCACTGATGAAGATATAGGGTTAGCCACAGATTCGGCCAGAGGCAGCGAGGCAGCAGATGGAAAGAATAGTGGTCACAGGCGCCGGACAGGCGGGCGCATCCCTTGTGGCGAAATTGCGTGCAGGCGGGTTTGACGGCAAGATTACCCTGATCGGGCAGGAAGCCGTGCCACCCTATCAGCGCCCGCCCCTGTCCAAGGCCTATCTGCTGGGTGATCTGGCGCTGGAACGTCTGTTCCTGCGCCCCGCCAGCTTTTATGCCGAACATGATATTGACCTGCAACTAGGCGCACCTGTCAGCGCGATTGACCGCACCGCGCGCACAGTCACCGTGGCAGGGCAGGTGATTGCCTATGACCAGCTTGCCCTGACAACCGGCACGGTGCCGCGCAATCTGCCTGCGGCCATGGGGGGGGCGTTGGCGGGCGTGCATACTGTGCGTGGCCTTGCGGATGTTGACGCCATGGCCCCTGAATTTGTGGCGGGCCGCCAGCTTGTTATCATCGGGGGCGGTTATATCGGGCTGGAAGCGGCGGCAGTGGCGGCCAAACGCGGACTAACGGTCACAGTTGTCGAAATGGCCCCGCGCATTTTGCAACGCGTGGCAGCCCCCGAAACATCCGATGCGATTCGCGCGCTGCATCACTCCCATGGGGTGCGGATACTGGAAAACACCGCCCTCGCCGCGCTGGAGGGGGAAGGCCGCGTCACCTCTGTGCGGCTAAGCAATGGTGACGTCCTGCCCGCCGATTTTGTCATCGCGGGTATCGGCGTGGTGCCCGACACGGGCCTTGCTGACGCGGCGGGCCTGTATCTGGACAACGGCATCGCGGTTGATGCGCAGGGCCGCACGTCAGACCATACCATCTGGGCCGCAGGCGATTGCGCGTCCTTTCCGTGGCGCGGCCAGCGTTTGCGGCTGGAATCGGTGCAAAACGCCATAGATCAGGCCGAACTGGTGGCGCAGAACATGCTGGGTGCGGGTCTGTCCTATGACCCCATGCCGTGGTTCTGGTCGGATCAATATGATCTGAAGCTGCAAATCGCAGGGCTTAATCTGGGCTATGACCGCGTGGTCGTGCGCGATGGCTTGGGGGCGCGCAGTCACTGGTATTATGCGGGCGACAAGCTGCTGGCGGTGGATGCGCTGAACGATCCGCGCGCCTTCATGCTGGCCAAGCGCCTGATCGCGGCGGGCCGCAGCCCCGATCCTGCGCAGGTGGCAGACCCCGCCACCGACCTGAAATCCCTGTTGCAGCCATGAGGGTGATTGGCGGGCGGTTTCGCGGCACCAGACTGGCCGAACTGGGCAGCGGCGATGTGCAGGCGCATTTGCGTCCCACATCCGACCGCGTGCGCGAATCGATTTTCAACCTGCTGGTGAATGGCGGCTATGGTGATGTTTTGCAGGATGCCCGCGTGCTGGATCTGTTCGCGGGCACTGGCGCGCTGGGGCTGGAAGCGCTGTCGCGCGGCGCGGCACATGTGACATTCATTGATGATGGCGCGGTGGCGCGCGGGTTGCTGCGCCAGAATGTCGAGAAATTGCGCGCCATGGATTGCACCAAGGTCTTCCGCCGCGACGCCACAAATTTGGGCGAGCATCGCGGTGCGGCGTTCTCGCTGGTGTTTCTGGACCCGCCCTATGGTCAGGGTTTGGGCGCACTGGCGCTGGCATCAGCACTTGCGGGCGGCTGGCTGGCCGATGATGCCCTGATCGTCTGGGAAGAAAACGCGCCCCAACCCGCGCCCGCTGGCTTGCATTTGCTGGACCAGCGCCGCTATGGGGACACTTATGTCACGCTATTAACCTTGCAGGGGGCCATATGACACCAGATCTGGTGATTTTCGATTGTGATGGGGTCATCATGGACAGCGAAGGGCCGACATTGCGCATGCTGCGCGATGATCTGGCCGCGCGCGGGCTGGACCTGCCATTGGACCGCGCAATGGATCTGTTCATCGGCTCCACCATGTCCGGGGTTGCCGCAAAAGCCCGCGACCACGGCGCAGCACTCCCCGATGACTGGGTCGAGGGGTTTTACGACCGCCTTTATGTGCGGCTGAAGCGGGGCACGCCCTTGATCGACGGCATAGAATCGGTGCTTGACCGGCTGGACGCGGCCGCAATCCCCTATTGTGTCGGCTCGAACGGGCGACATGCGAAAATGGCCATCACCATCGGTCAGCACAAGGCGCTATGGGACCGACTTTCAGGCAGGCTTTATGCGGCTGAAGATGTGCCCGCACCCAAACCCGCGCCGGATTTGTTCTTGCATGCGGCACATGAATTTGCCGTCCCGCCCGCGCGCTGCATTGTGGTCGAAGACAGCCCTACCGGCGCGCTGGCCGCACAGCGTGCGGGCATGACCTGCATGGGCTATGCTCCCCATGACAGCGGCGCGGGGCTTGCCGCACATGGCGCAACTGTCTTTAGTGCCATGGCCGCACTTCCCGCCTTGCTTGGCCTTTGATTTCATTCTGGTAAAAATATCCCGGGAGCGCGAGGGCAGCGCCCTCGCCCCCCTTGCCCGAATTCACACCCCCGCCAGCGCTTGCGCCTTGGCCACAGTCAGCGATGGCGACAATGCGTCAGGGTCCAGCACCAGCTCCAAAATCGCAGGCCGCCCAGCCGCGACTGCACGGTCAAAGGCCGACAGGAAATCTGCCGTGCGCTCCACCCTCTCGCCATGCCCGCCATAGGCCGCCGCCAGCGCCGCGTAATCGGGGTTGAACAGTGACGTGCCACTGACGCGTCCGGGATAGGTCTTTTCCTGATGCATGCGGATTGTGCCATACTGGCCGTTATTGCAAAGGATCACGATGATATTCGCGTCATGCTGGCGGGCGGTGGACATCTCGTTCAGTGTCATCTGGAAACAGCCATCTCCGGCGAAACACACGACCATTCTCTCGGGGTGTTCCAGTTTGGCGGCAATCGCGGCCGGAAACCCGTAGCCCATGGACCCCGATGTGGGGGCCAGATGGCCGGGAAAGGCGCGTGCGCGCAAATAGCGGTGCAAGAAGGCTGCGTAATTGCCTGCGCCATTGGTCACAATCGCATCTTCCGGCAGATGGTCGGATAATTCATGAATGATCTGTTCCAGCTTCACATCGCCGGGTGTTTCAACAGGGGTGACCCAATCCAGATAATCGGCATGTGCCGCGCGCGTCCACTCTGCCCAATCGGGATGCGCGGGCGCATCGCGCCGGGCCAGTTTGGCGATGAAATCCACCGCAGGGGCAGCCAGTGCCAGATCGGGGCGGTAGACGCGGCCCAATTCGTTGGGATCAGGGTGAATATGGATGATGGTCTTGTTCGGGCAGGCAGGATTCACCAGTTCATATCCGCCGGTCACAATATCGCCCAGCCGTGACCCAAGCACCAGCAGGCAATCGGCATCGCGCAGGCGCTGCGCCAGTTTCGGGTTCATCCCCACAGCCAGATCGCCCGCATAATTCGGGTGGCGGTTGTCGATGCGGTCCATCCGCCGGAAGGTCGCACAGACCGGCAGCCCGAAATTGTCTGCAAACTGGGCAAGGTTGCGCGCCGTGTTGCTGGACCAGACCGACCCGCCTGCAATCACCAGCGGGCGCTTGGCGGTGCACAGCATGTCCAGCACCGCATCAATCTGTTCGGAACACACAGACGGTGGCGTCGGTGCCACGCCCGGCAGGTCGGGGACATCGGCATGTGCGGACAGGATATTCTCGGGCAACGCCAGCACCACCGGGCCGGGGCGGCCCGCGCTGGCCTGATGAAAGGCACGGCTGATATATTCGGGCAGGCGGTCGGTATGGTCCACTTCGGCGGCCCATTTGGCGATCGGCTTGAAGAATTCGCGGTAATTGACTTCCTGAAATGCCTCTCTGTCGCGGTGGCGATTGTCGATCTGGCCCACAAACATGATCAGCGGTGTGGAATCCTGCATGGCCACATGGATACCGCTGGACGCATTGGTGGCCCCCGGCCCGCGCGTCACAAAGACAATTCCGGGCTGGCCGGTCAGTTTTGCATGGGCCTCTGCCATCATGGCTGCGGCACCTTCATGGCGGCACACGATATTTTCGATGCCCGATTCGTGCAGTCCGTCCAATGCGGCCAGAAAACTTTCGCCGGGCACTGAAAAGACCCGGCGCACGCCTTGGGTCTTCAGTTGGTCAACCAGTATCTGCCCGCCATGTCGCATGGTCATGAATGCGCCTCGCTTTGTTGTGTTCGGGGCCAGTCTGTGAAATTCCGCAGGCATGTTCAACCGCGATGATTGCCATTCTCCGCGCCGTCCCTAGCTTTGAACCTATAACCCTGAAGGAGGTTCCATGCCGGATTTGAAACTTGTTGGTCTGTGCGGGTCGCTGCGCGCCGAGTCGTATAACCGTAAATTGTTGCTTGAAGCCGCGCGCATCTTTGATGGTGCGGGTTTTGACGAAGGGGATCTGCGCCTTCCACTCTTTGACGAAGACCTTGAAGCGCAGGGCATTCCGCCCGAAGTCACCCGCCTGAAAGACCTGATCCGCGCAGCAGATGCCGTGGTCATCGCCTGCCCCGAATACAACAAGGCCCCGTCCGGTGTGCTGAAAAACGCGCTGGACTGGTTAAGCCGCGGGGGTGCGCCATGGGCGGGCAAGCCGGTGGCGATTGTGTCGGCCGCAGCAGGCCGCGCAGGTGGAGAGCGCACGCAATTCGCGCTGCGCCTGATGATGGTGCCCTTTCGCCCGCGTCTGTTGCAGGGACCGGAAATGCTGGTGGCCAGCCCCAAGGACCATTTCGACGCTGACGGGCACCTGACGACCGAAAGCTATGTCAATTTGTTGTCTGACCTGATGACCGTGCTGCGCAAGGAAGCGCAAATCGCGCGGAACTGACCGCCCGCGCCTTGTATTTGCGCGACAAGGGTTTGAATCCCGCGCGCGGCGCTTCTATACCTGTTGGACGCCTGTAGTGATCGGAGTTGCCAATGTCGAACCCCACCGCCGCGATGCTGGTCATCGGTGATGAAATCCTGTCGGGGCGCACCCGTGATGCGAATATGCATTATCTGGCAGGTCAGCTGTGCATGCGCGGAATTGATCTGGCCGAAGTGCGGATTGTGTCCGACGCGCATGACAAGATCGTAGCAAGCCTGAATGCGTTGCGCGCGGAATATGACCATGTGTTCACTTCGGGCGGCATTGGCCCGACGCATGATGATATCACCGCCGATGCGGTGGCGGCGGCGTTCGGGGTGAATGTTGACATCCGCGATGATGCGCGCGCCATTCTGGCCGCGCATTACCAGCGCACAGGGCTGGAACTGAACGCCGCACGGTTGCGCATGGCGCGCATTCCTGACGGGGCCAGCCTGATTGAAAACCCCGTCTCCTCTGCGCCGGGATTCACCATTGGCAATGTGCATGTGATGGCCGGTGTGCCGGCGGTATTTCAGGCCATGGTGGCGTCTGTGCTGCCATTGCTGACATCGGGACAGGCGCTTTACAGCCAAAGCCTGTGCATCAATCGCGGCGAAGGCGAGATAGCGGCCGATCTGTCGACGCTGGCCGCCGCCTATCCCGAACTGTCCATCGGGTGCTATCCGTTCCAGCGCGACGGGGCCTATGGCGCAAATGTCGTGGTGCGCGGGCAAGCGCGTGCGCAGGTTGATGCGGCCATGGTGCGCCTGTCGGAATTATTCCCCGAGGCCGTTGCATGACACTGCCCGGCCAGGGTGCGCTGATCGCGGCGCTGGAAGGGACATGGCCTGCGCGGTCAAAATCGGTCACCGGTGGCTGGACCATCCGCGATGGCGCAGGCGGGGGCAAACGCGTCAGCGCCGCCACCACCGAGGATGAGGACAGCAGCATTCCCGTTGCGGAAACAGCCATGCGCGCGCTGGCGCAACAGCCGCTTTTCATGCTGCGAGAGGGGCAGACACGCCTGCAAGACCGGCTGGAGGCGTGCGGCTATCGCTGTGTCGACCCCAGTGTGATCTATGCCGCCCCGGTTGCGGCCATTGCGCAAGAACCGCCCGCGATCAGTCTGTATCCGGTTTGGCCGCCCTTGGCGATCATGCGCAGCATTTGGGCTGACGGGGGCATCGGGCCTGCACGGGTGCAGGTCATGGCGCGTGTGCGCGGGCCAAAGGCTGGATTGATTGCGCGCAGTCATGACCGTGCCGCAGGGGCTGCATTCTGTGCCATAGATGGCGATATTGCGATGGTGCATGCGGTCGAAGTGGCAACCGCCCTGCGCCGCAAGGGGGTTGCGCGCAATATCGTGCAAGGGGCCGCGTTCTGGGCGCAGGCGCAGGGCGCGCACTGGCTGGCACTGGCCGTGACCGAAGCAAACGGACCCGCACGCGCGCTTTATGATGCGCTGGGCATGCAGGTGATGGCGCGATATTCCTATCGTCAGAAGGAGGACTGACATGTCCGATCAAGTGACAAAGCTGAACCTGCCACCGGTTGATCCGTTGCCGGAACGCACACAGAAATATCTGGAGCTTGCAGAGCAGAAACTGGGCATGGTGCCGAATGTCTTGCAGGCCTATTTGTTCGATGTGGCGAAATTCGACGCCTTCGTGGGCATGTATAATGATCTGATGCTGGGTGACAGCGCGCTGAGCAAGCTGGAGCGCGAGATGATTGCTGTGGTGGTGTCATCCATCAACCGGTGCTGGTATTGTCAGGTCGCCCACGGCGCGGCAGTGCGGGAGTTGTCGGGTGATCCTGCGCTGGGCGAGGCGATGGTGATGAATTACCGCGCAGCGCCGCTGGATGCGCGCACCCGCGCCATGCTGGATTTTGCAGCCCTGGTCACAGAGGCCAGCGCGAAAGTGTGCGAGGCCGACCGCGACGCCCTGCGCGCGCACGGGTTTTCCGACCGTGATATATTTGACATCATCGCGGTGGTGGGCTTTTTTTCGATGTCCAACAGGGTGGCATCGGCCACGGGAATGGAGCCGAACGCCGAATACCATACCATGGCACGGCACGTCTGACCGGAAGGGGGGACGGGGGGCGGCTGCCCCCCGGCATCACGGGTCTGCGACCCATGCTGAACCCCCCGCCCCAAGGGGGGCACGCCCCCCTTGGGCAACCCCGTGGATATTTGGGCCAGCGTGAGATCATGATGCCTTGTCGAACAGGCCACTGACGGCGCGGCGCATGATGGCGCTGGTGCGCGGCGCCGGCAGGGTCTGGAAGGGCAGGGGGCGGCAGATTTCGATTGCGGCAATGCCAAGGCGTGCGGTCAGCGCGCCATTCACCACCCCTTCGCCAAAGCGGCGCGAGAGTTTCGAGACAATCCCGCCGGATGCGACCGCGCCGACCATATCCTCGCCCACAGCGACGGCACCGGTTGCAAGAAGATGGGTGATAACCCCGCGCAACAGCCGCAGACTGCCCAATGTGCCCGCGCGCCCGCCATAGATTTCGGCGATGCGGCGGATCATGCGCAGATTGGTGACAAGGGCCGCGATCACATCGACCAGAGCAAGCGGGATCATGGCGGTCAGCAGGGCCACCTGCCGCGCGGCGGCTTCGACCTGAAGGCGGGCAGCGGCGTCAAGCGGGGCAAGAAGTGTGGCCTCGGCCTGATCAAGCAGGGCATCAGCATCGGGTTGGTCGGGGGTGATTTCCGCCATGCGGCCTACGGGCCAGCGCATGTCCGGCCGGTCGGCATAAAGCGCCATCAGCGCAGCGACCGTTTGTGCAGCTTCGGCGCGGTCTTGGGCCGTTCTGGCATGGTCGGCTTGCTGGCGCAGCCTGTCGATGCGGTGCAGGCGGCGGATGCCTGCCCATTCGCGTAAAATCATGGCGCATGCGGCGGCGACAAGAAGGACAAGCAGGCCAAGCGCGAGATAGCCGAGCGCTTGGTTGCGGGCGACAAGTCGGGTCACGAAATCCCAGGCTGTGACCGACAGCGCCAGCGTGATGAAGCCTGCCAGCCCCCCCCAGCCCAGTTTGGCCCAGAGCGTGATCCTTGTGCGTGCGCCGCGCATGGCAAGCAGCATCGCATGGCCTGTTGCGGCCTGTTGCGGCGGGCCGTCATCATCGGGCAGCGGCGGCGCGGTGTCAGGGCTGGCGGCAGCGGTGGTGTCGTCAAGTTCGACGAGGAAAGGCTTTCGGTCAGTCATTTCAGCAGGTCCCCGATCAGGAATTCGGCCGCGCTGTCCATGCGGATATGAGGCAGCCCGTCGCCCGGTGCGCGGGTCAGGGGGGCAGGGGCAAATCGCATGATGCGGTAATCCGCATCCAGCCAGCGCCGCGCCGCGTCATGGCCGGATTGCCCGATGAGTTGGGCAGGGTCTGCGGGCAGATCGCCTGCATGGAAGGCGGCCTGCTTGCCGCTGTCCAAAAGCTTGCCGCGCACGCAATCCAGCATCTGCCCGCCCTGTTCGTGCTGTTCTTCAACGGTGGTGCGCAGCGCGGCGATGGACAGTGCGTTCGTGTTGGCGCCTGCGAAATCTGCACGGTCGCGGGACTGGCGCAGCAGGGCGGTTGTGATCGCGGTCAGGCGGGGGTGCTGGCTGTGGTGCAGATGGTCGGCCTTGGTGGCGGCAAACAGGATGCGTTCCACGCGTTTGCCCCCCAGAATGCGGGCAAGCCATGCCGTGCGGCCGGGGCGGAATGTCGACAGAAGTTCCGTCATCGTCTGGCCCAGCCGGTCCACGGCATCCGGCCCCGCATGGATGGCACCCAGCACATCGGCCAGCACAACCTGACGGTCGATGCGGGCGAAATGGGCGCGAAAGAAGGGGCGGACCACCTGTGCCTTGTAGGCGTCGAACCTGCGCGCCATTTCGCGCGCCAGCGACCCGCGCGGCCCTGTGCCCGCCATCGGAACGAAGGTCAGCACCGGCGAGCCTGCCAGATCGCCGGGCAGCAGCAAGCGCCCGGGGGTGATGTCGGACAGACCATTGGCGCGGGCCGTGTGCAGATAGTTTGTGAAGCTTTCGGTCAGGGCCAGCGCTGTCGCTTCTTCATGCGGCGCGACTGGGTCTGTTGCGGCAAGTCTGGTCAGGAAATCATCGGCATAGGGGCGGGTTTTCAGCCGCGCCAGTGTTTCGCCGGACCATTGTTCATAGCTTTTGTCCAGCAGCACCAGATCCAGCAACCATTCGCCGGGGTAGTCGATAATGTCGATATGCTGGACGCGGCTGCCCCTGATCCCTGCCAGCAACCCCGCCGGGCGCACCCGAAACGACAGCCGCAACTGCGAGATCTGGCGCGTCCCTTCGGGCCAGTGCGGCGCGGGACCTGTCAGCGCCGCCAGATGCTTTTCATAGTCGAAGCGTGGCAGCGTGTCATCAGGTTGCGGTTGTAAAAAGGCCGCTTCGATATGGCCACCGGCCACAGCCTGCATCCGGCCCATACGCCCGCGATCCAGCAGATTGGCCACCAGCGAGGTGATGAACACTGTCTTGCCCGCGCCCGACAGACCAGTGACCCCCAGCCGCAGCGCAGGTTCGGAAAACACGCCCGAAATTGCGCCTGTCACCGTGGCGCCCGCGCGTTCAACGCGGTCCGCAAGCGCATATGTCAATCTGCCGGATGCCATGCCTGCCCCTTATCTGATAAATCATAGATAAGGGGCGCGGGCGCAACTTGCCAGCCATACCGCAAAGGGCGTGCATCTGGGCGGCATCGTTCTTCAAACAGGGCGCGCGGGCCGGTTAATGCCAGTCGAAGAACCCGGCAGGGGCGCGGGCGCGCAATCTTGCGGCCATGTCCTGCCCCAGAAGCGCGGCATCTGCCAAAGGCGCGCGCCCTTCGTCAAACAGGCGTTCAGACCCGTCAGGGCGCAATATTTCGCCGCGCAACCAGATTTCACCGCCCTCGATCATGGCAAGCCCGGCAATCGGGGTTTCACAAGACCCGTCCAGCCCGGCCAGAAAGGCGCGTTCCGCCGCCAGCCGCTGGTCGGTGGGCACATCGTGCAGGCGTGCCAGCAGTTCGGCGGTGCGGTCGTCAGCACTGCGCCATTCAATGCCTATGGCCCCTTGGGCAATGGCGGGTAGCATGTCTTCGGGGGCGATGGCGGAACTTGCGACATCTGACATGTTCAGACGGTTCAGGCCCGCCATGGCCAGAAAGGTGCAATCGGCCACGCCATTGTCCAGCTTGGACAGCCGCGTCTGAACATTGCCGCGAAATTCCACCACGTTCAGGTCGGGGCGGCGGTTCAGCAACTGTGCCCTGCGCCGCAAGCTGGATGTGCCGACAACCGCGCCCGCGGGCAGGTCGGCCAGCGATGCGACCCCGCGCCGCGAAACGAACGCATCGCGCACATCTTCGCGCGGCAGGTAGCAGTTCAGCACCAGCCCGTCAGGTTGTTCTGTCGGCATATCCTTCATGGAATGCACGGCAATGTCGATGCGGCCTGCCAGCATCGCCTCTTCGATTTCCTTGGTGAACAGCCCCTTGTTGCCGATCTCTTTCAGCGGGCGGTCGGCGTCGATCATGCTGCGGTCGTCGCCTGTTGTCTTGATGGGCACAATCTCGAACGCCTGCTCTGGCAGGTTGAATGCGGCCATAAGCCGCGCGCGCGTCTCATATGCCTGTGCCAGCGCCAAAGGAGAGCCGCGCGTGCCAATTTTCAGGGGTTGGTCGGGGGTCGGGTATACATGTGTCATGGCACTTGATTAGCGCTGCGATCCTGTCCTGACAAGCGCAGAGTGTACACTGCACTTGACAACTTGTGCCGGTCTTGGGACGAGAGTGGAATTCAAGGAGAGTATACGCATGACCGCACCTGCCCCGACCAAGACAATCTTGCGCGCCCTTGCAGGCGAAACGCTGCCAACGCCGCCAATCTGGATGATGCGGCAGGCAGGCCGCTACCTGCCGGAATATCGCGCGACGCGGGCACAGGCGGGGGATTTCCTGTCGCTATGCTACAACCCCGAACTTGCGGCCGAGGTTACGTTGCAGCCGATTCGCCGCTACGGGTTCGACGCGGCCATTCTGTTTGCCGACATTTTGCTGGTGCCGCAGGCGCTGGGCGCAGACCTGTGGTTTGTCACCGGCGAAGGGCCGCGCCTGTCGCAGATCGGCAATCGTGCAGGTGTTGATGCCCTGAAACCCGTGGATGCCATTCATGACACGCTGTCGCCGGTTTATGAAACCGTGCGCATTCTGGCGCGCGAATTGCCGCGCGACACCACATTGATTGGCTTTGCCGGTGCGCCCTGGACCGTGGCCACCTATATGATTGCCGGACGCGGCACCCCTGATCAGGGACCGGCCCATATGATGCGCGAATCTGAACCACAGGCATTTGATGCGCTGATGGACCGCATTACACTGGCAACAATCGAATACCTGTCCATGCAAATTCAGGCAGGTGCCGAAGTCGTCAAGATATTCGACAGTTGGGCGGGGTCGCTGAAGGGCGATGCTTTTACCCGCTACGCATTGGAACCCGCCCGCCAGATCATCAGGGCCATAAATGAACGCCACCCCGGCGTGCCCGTCATTGCCTTCCCGCGCGAAGCAGGCGACGCCTATATCGGGTTCGGCCGCGCAACCGGCGCGGATTGTGTTGCCATCGACAATTCGGTAACGCCCGAATGGGCGGCACAGCATGTGCAATGTGACGGCTGCGTGCAGGGCAATCTGGCGTCCAGCCACATGGTCACCGGCGGTCAGGCGCTGGTTGATGAAACGACGCGCGTGGTGCGCGCCTTCAGCAAGGGGCCACATATCTTCAATCTGGGCCACGGCATTACGCCCGATGCAGACCCCGAAAATGTCGCGCTGATGGTCGAGACTGTGCGCAGCTTCAAGGCATGAAAAAACGGGCGGCCCTGTGGCCGCCCGCATCATACCGCGTGAGCGGTAAATGTCCGGCAAGTATTATTCCGGCAGGATTACGCTGTCGATCACATGGATCACGCCGTTGCTGGCCTCGATATCGGCCTGAATGACGGTCGCGCCATCAACGGTAACAGTGTCGCCCACACCGATGGTGATCGATTGGCCGTTCACGGTTTCAGCCATCATGCCATCTGTCAG